>CAYXXM010000037.1:3303-12096 GCA_964469085.1 uncultured Haloferacaceae archaeon | reverse complement strand
CGGCGAGGCGGACGCCGAGTACGGCATCCTCGCGTTCGGGAGCATGGTCGGGAGCGTCGAGGAGGCCGTCGCGGAGCTCAATAGCGCCGGCGAGTCCGTGAAGGCGCTCTCTGTCGGTGAACTCGCACCGTTCCCGAAAACGGAGGTCAGCGAATTCATCGAGAGCGTCGACCGCGTGATGGTCGTCGAGATGAACGCCTCGGCGCAGTTCCGAGGGCTGACCCAGAAACACCTCGGTGCGTACGGCTCGAAGCTGGCGAGCCTGCTCAAGTACAACGGCAACCCCTTCGAGCCAGCGGAGATCGTCGAGGGGTTCCACGCGACGCTCTCGGGCGAGGAGGCGACCGACCACCAGACGACGTTCGTCCCAGCGGCAGGTGATTAACAATGAGTGCATTCAGCGCAATCGGCGAGGAACGGGATATCGAACAGCAGGAGTACACGCCGGGCATCGAGCCACAACCGACGTGGTGTCCGGGCTGCGGTGACTTCGGCGTCCTGAAGGCGCTGAAGGGCGCGCTTCCCGAACTGGGGCGCACGCCCGAGGAGACCCTGACGGTGACGGGCATCGGCTGTTCGGGGAAGCTCAACTCCTACTTCAACAGCTACGGGTTCCACACCATCCACGGGCGCTCGCTGCCAGTCGCCCGGGCAGCCAAGCTCGCCAACCCCGGCCTCGAGGTCATCGCGGCCGGCGGCGACGGCGACGGCTACGGCATCGGCGGGAACCACTTCATGCACACCGCCCGGGAGAACCACGACTTCACCTACATCGTGTTCAACAACGAGGTGTTCGGCCTCACCAAGGGCCAGACATCGCCCACCTCCCCGAAGGGCCACAAGTCCAAAACCCAGCCCCACGGCTCGGCGAAGGAGCCGCTTCGTCCGCTCTCGCTGGCGCTCAACGCGGGCGCCTCCTTCGTCGCCCGGACCGCGGCGGTCAACCCGAACCAGGCAAAGGAGCTCATCAAGGAGGCCATCGAGCACGACGGGTTCGCGCACATCGACTTCCTCACCCAGTGCCCGACCTGGAACAAGGACGCCAAGCAGTACGTCCCGTACATCGACGTCAACGACTCCGACGACTACGAGTTCGACCCGACGAATCGGGACGAGGCGGCGGCGATGATGCGCGAGACCGAGGAAGCGCTCCACGACGGTGAGGTGCTGACCGGGAAGTACTACGTCGACGCGGACCGCCCCTCCTACCAGCAGGAGAAGCAGGCCATCGGCGAGATGCCCGAGGACCCGCTTGCGGAGCGCTACTTCGACGACGAGTACGAGTGGGAGCGCTCGGCGGACATGTTCCTCGACGACCACAAGTAACTGCCTCCCCGCCGCGCGTGCACTCCGCTGAACTGTTCGTGCCGCGAAACCATCGGTTTCCGCTTCGGAAGGTATTTTTTCCCAGACCCTGAAGCAGTGGCAATGACGACGTCGGCCACCGCAACCCGAATCCTGGAAATCCTCGAAGCCGACGCGCAGGCCTCCGTCTCGGAGATCGCCGAGCGCGCCGACGTGTCGAAACCGACGGTGCGGAAGTATATCCGCCAACTGGAAGACGACGGCGTGATCGTCGGCTACTCCGCCGACGTCGACCCGAAGAAGCTATCGGGACAGTCCATCTCGATGGTCGGGATGGATGTCGACAGCGAGCAGTACGTCGATGCGACCCGTGAACTGAAGGACCTCGACGCGCTTGAGTCACTCTACAGTTCCTCCGGCGACCACATGCTGCTCGCAGAGGTCCGCGCTGCCGACGGCGACGCGCTCGGCGAAGTTATCAACCAGCAGATTCTCGAAATCGACGGCGTCACCGCGGCCCATCCCTGCTTCCTGCAGGAGCGGTTGAAGTAGTGACAGAGCCAAAATGTTTTTGCGGTGTCGACCGCTGGACTCGACCAACGATGTCCTTCTGAGCCGGGCGCGTCCACGGCGTTTGCTCCCCGGTGAGCCACCGCTCGCGCCCGTCGTCGTGACGAGGTAGCGACAGCCACACACCGGCTTTGGGCCGAGTCTCCGGGAACTGGCCCGACCACCGACGAATGCGAAACACGACATCAACCGAGCGGATCGAAGCGATGGTACAGCGTATCGAACCGACCTGGACGGTGCTGGCGGCGACCCCCGCCGTCGGCGGGTACCATCTGGTCTACAAACTCCGGGTGGACACCGGCGACGGGCAGCGTCGTTGTGTCCTCAAGGCAACACCACCGGACATGGACCCGGTCTGTGGCGACGAGACTCGGCTACTCTCGGTGCTGGAGTCACACGCATCGGCCCGGGTACCACATGTTCTTGGCGTCGTGGATTCCGACGAAACCCTCCCCGCGCCGTTTTTCCTTGCCGAGGAGGTCCGTGGCGCGAACTACCAGCGTGACGAGCTCCGGGAGCTCCCGACCAAGACCCTCGAACGCGGTGCACGGTCGCTCGGTGAGCAACTCGCCGCGCTCCACCGCACGAGCATTGACGGCGACCTCGACCTTCCCGGCTACGGCTTCGTCGACATCAACCCAGACCGTGCCCTCGACGGTGGTCGACCTTCGGACAGCCCCGCCCAGGTAACGGTCGCTGATCCCGAGACAGACTGGCGGACCTACTTGCACGGGACTGTCGACCACACCATCGGAGCACTTGCGGACTCACCGTTTGCGGGGTTGGCCGACGAGGTCGAGGCGGTGCTCTATGAGCGCATCGACCGGCTGTCGGGGACGTTCTCACCAACGCTCTGTCGGGTGGATCACTCCATCGAGAACACCGTACTCGACCCCGAGACTGACGAGATACAGGCGTTCCTGGACTGGGAGTTCTGCGTCGCGGCGACGCCGGCCTACGACCTCGCCTTCGCCGTCCATAGCTTCGACGGCGGCCTGTATACGCTCCTCCCGGAGGTGCCCGACCGGAACGACCGAATTGAAACGGCCCTGCTGGCAGGCTATCGTGCGGTCGGTGGTGAGGAATCAGTCGAAGGGTATCGGGCGAACGGCGGCTGCTACCGCCTCCTTTCGGACCTCCACGCGATGGCGAACTTCCAGGACTGGTTCGAACGCTCAACTGCATCGGAATCCCAGCGTGAGGCCGCCGTCGACCCGCTCCGAGAACGGGTGCGGGAGCGGCTGCGGGCCTACCAGTAGACCCACCTGTTCGTCCCCATTCCGACCGTTTTCACTTCCACCTCGCCGTGGGAAACCTCTTGGGCGTCGGCGCCGGAGAACCGACCATGAGCGGTAGCACCCTGCCGGGAACCGGCGACGGCGACGCCGAGGACAGGGTGATTCTGCACGTCGACATGGACTGCTTCTACGCCTCCTGTGAGCGCCTGCGGGAGCCGGAACTCCGGGGGGAACCGGTCGTGGTCGGCATGGGCTACCAGGAGGGCGAAACCATCGGCGCCGTCGCGACCGCCTCCTACGAGGCCAGGGAGTACGGTGTCGATTCCGCCCAGCCGATCTCACAGGCCGTCGAGCGACTCCCGCCGGTCGAGCGACCCGACCTGGGGAGCGAGGACGATGACCGCGGCCACTACCGACCGGTCGACATGGAGTTCTACCAATCCGTCGCTGCCGAGGTCAAGGAAATCCTGCACAATTGTGCCGACACCGTCCGGGAAGTGAGCATCGACGAGGCGTATCTCGACGTGACCGACCGAACGGAGTGGGACCGCGTGACCGAGTCCTCGGCGGCCTCGGGCGTCGCGGACCGCCGGACGCTCGCAGAGGGGGTCGGACGCCACATCCGCCAGCGCATCGGCCGCGAGGTGGGCGTGCCCGCAAGCGTCGGCGTCGCGCCGAACATGGCGGCGGCCAAGGTTGCCAGCGACCACGACAAACCTGACGGGTTGACCGTCGTTCCACCCGACCGGATTTCGACGTTCCTCGCGCCACTGCCCATCGAGGAGATTCACGGTGTCGGGCCGGTGCGGGCGAGCGAACTCCGGGAGATGGGTATCGAGACGGCCGGCGACCTGGCGGCGACGGACCCGGCGACGCTCCGGGACCGGTTCGGTGACCGGGGCCAGGAGCTATATGACCGCGCCCGCGGCGACGACGACCGGGAGGTGACCCCTCGAGGGCGCCCGAAAAGCCTCTCCCGAGAGTCGTCGTTCTCGGCGGCCACCAGCGACGAGGACGCCAAGCGGGAGAAGATTCGCCACCTCGCGGCGGCGGTCGCGGAGCGCGCCCGGTCGAAGGGCGCACTCTATCGCACAATCGGTATCAAAGTCGTGACAACGCCCTACGACGTGAACACGCGCGCCGAGTCGCTCTCGGGACCCGTCGACAAGCCCGAGTTGGTCGAAGAGGTCGCGCTGTCGCTCGCCGAGGAGTTCGAGGGTGTGGACGTGCGAAAACTCGGCGTCCGGGTGTCGAAGCTGAGTTTTGCGGCGGCCGACCAGTCGAATCTGGACGGGTTCGAGGGTGACGGGACGGCGGCGAGCGACGGGACGACGTCGAGCGACGACCCGGTCGCTCCCGAGGCTGAGAAGCGTTCGGGCCAGTTCCCGCTGACCGAGTTCGACGGATGATGGGGTCGGAACCGCCTTTCGGTCAGGCTGGAGCGTTCGCCCACGAGCGAGCGGCTCGCCCAGCCAGTGGAACTACCCGTGGCGGCGAGCATCCCTGAGGTATGAAGGGAACGCTTCCGAAAGCGGACGAGGACGGCTGGCGGCTGGCCCGGCACGCCAGAGTTATCGTGTACGAGGCGGAGGCTGGCGACGAACTCATCACCGTCTACGACTGCGGGGCCGCACAGAAACCCCCCGCCGCGCAGTTCATCGGCCACCTCGTGCGGGTGCGCGCGCCGCACACGCACGAACGAACACAGACTGGCTACGTGGTCACCCTGGAGGCTGGTGGCACCCTTATCGAACAGGGAGCGGACCACTACGTCATCGAGAAACGGTCGGGGTAAAGAGCAACAGCCAGCGTAGAGATGAACAGTCAGCGTAAAGAGGAACGGTCAGCGTAGCGCCACCAGTCCGGCTACTCCAGTGGCGACACCAGATCCCGGAGCACCGATTCCGAATCCGCTGCCAGCGCCACACCTGAAGCGAGCAGGACGCCGTCGGCACCCAGCTCTGCGGCGGCGGCAACGTCGTCTCCGGTCGCGATGCCGGCGCCGCAGAACACCTCGACCGATTCATCCACGGCGGCGGCGTCGACGGCTGCCGTGACGATTTCCGGGTCTGCGCTGGCCACTGAGACATCGCCGCCGATGAGTTCCGGTGGCTCCACAGCGACCGCGTCGGGGCCGAGCGCGGCGACGGCCCCGACCTGCTCGGGATTGTTCGCACAGACGACCGTCTCCAGCCCCGCGGACTCGGCGACCTCGATGGATCCGTCGATGGCGGAGAGTTTCAGCCGCCGCTCGGAGTGATTGAGCAGCGTGCCGGTCGCGCCAGCGTCACTGACTGCAGTGGCGTGGGTGCTTCCAGTGTGACTCCCGTGGCCGATGGGGTCGACGTGCTGGGCCCAGGTATCGACGCCGGTCGCCGCGACCGCTGAAAGCTGGGCGGCCTGTGGCGCGACAGCGATGCGGGCGCCGGTGTCGTCGGCGACGGCCGCCGCCGTTTCGGCGACGGCGACGGCGTCGCAGTCGTACGCCTTCAGGTTGACGAGGACGAACATACCGAATGGGAGGTGCGCCGAGGCAAATAGGTGCAGGTTCGGACGCAAGCCGGGTGGGGTCTGCGTGGCGAACCGACCGTTACTCCTTCCGCTCGACGACGTCACCGAGGGTCTGGGTCATCGAGGAGTCTGTCTCCCAGTCCGAATCCCCGTCGCCGCCGCCTTCCGCGAGCGAGACGCCGAGGCGGCGCTGGAGCTTCGACCGCACGTCGTCGCTCGGAAGCATCTCGCCGCGTTCCAGCTTCCGGATAAGCGAGCTTTTCTCGTTGAGTTCGTCGGCGAGTTCCTCCTGGCTCAGGTCTTCGTCTTCCCGGGCGGTGCGGATGACCTGGTCGTAGTCGCTGGCGATTTCGTCCATCTGGTCGAACATGTCGCGGCGACGGCCGCCGCCACTGCTTGTACTCGTCGAGCCGGTGGACCCACCGGACGACCCGCTCGAGGACGAGGACGTCGAGTACTTCGTCGACGTCGTCGAGGTGGACTCCGTCTTGACCTCCGTGCCGAAGTCGCTGCAGTCCTCACAGAGGTCGAGTTCGGCACCCTCGACCTTCGTGGTAGTGAGCGAAGATTTCTCCGCGCCACACATCTCACACTGGGGCATAGCGAGAGCTAACGCGTCGGGCTGTAAAAAGGAATCGGCGACGGGACCGGGGTCACTCCAGCTCCGTCCAGGCGCCCCAGAACCGCTGGATTGCGGTCAGGTGCCCGACCACGGCATAGAGCGCCAGCAGGAGTTCGATCGCAGTGTAGCCCAAGACGAGCGGCCCGGGCGCCGCGAACGCCACGACGCCGATGACCCCCGCGAGCGCGAGTCGGTCTGCGCGACCGAGCAGTCCGCCGTACTCCCGGCCGAGGCCGACTGCCTGTATCTGTGTCCCGAGGTAGGAGGTAAGCAGGACACCCGTCACCGCCAGCAGCCCGAGCGCGTACGCGTCACCGCCCGCGGCGAGGCCAGCGATGATGATGACGTCCGCGTAGCGGTCGAGCACGTGGTCGAGCAGGTCCCCGCCCAGCGAGTCGGTGCCGAGACTCCGGGCCAGCGCGCCGTCGACCAGGTCCAGCCAGCCGTTACAGAACACGAAGAACGCGGCAGCCAGGAACCAGAGCCGTGAGGCTGCCGCAGCACCGGCAGCGAAAAAGGCGCCGCCCGCGGCGACGGCGAACCCGAACGCGATGACGCTGATGCCGTCCGGCGTGAGTCCCAGTCGCTCGGAGGCGTCCACAAAGGGAACCAGTGCCCGGTCGGCTATCGGGCGGAACCGGTCCAGCGTCATAATGCCCCCGTGAAGTCCACGGTGCCTGCCGCCGGTTCGCGCTCGCCCCGGAGGACGTCGACGACGTCGTCGGTGACAGCCGCGACCGAGCGGCCGGTCGTGTCGATTTCGTAGACGTGCTCCTCGCCGTGGCTCCTGACTGCTTCGGACAGGATAATGTCCAGTGCCTCGCTCTCGGCGTTCTCGGCAGCCGTCTCGGTTGATTCGCCACGACGCTCCAGGCGCTCGGTCAGTTCCTCGGGGGCACACCGCAGGACGATGACCGCGTCCGCATCGAACCGGTGTGCGAGGTGGGAATCGAGGAGTCCTCCCCAGTCACCGAGATGGTCCGTGACTGCGTCGAGGTCCGCGATCAGCGTGTCCCGTTCCTCGTCGCGACCGGTGTAGAGGCCCTCCTCGCGGATTTCCTCGTTGAGGTGAGTCACGTCGACGTCGAGGAGGTCGGCCACTCGCTCGGCGACGCTGCTTTTGCCCGTTCCGGGTGTGCCGGTGAGGGCGACCCGCTCGAACGCGAGGTCGATCCGGTCTTCGGCTCCCGTTTCGGGGTTGGATTCGGTGTCGCTCATGCTTCGGTAACCGTCTCCCGCTCGGCGAGGATGTCGTTCAGTGTCTCGACGGCCCGGCGGGTCTGGGCTTCGGTCCCGCAGGAAATCCGGATACATCCCGGCAGGCCGAACGACGAGCAATCACGGACGATGACCCCGCGTTCCTGGGCGGCCTCGGCGACCGCCGAGCCGTCGCCGACGTCACAGAGCACGAAGTTGGCCTCGCTGTCGAACGTCCGGGCGTCGAGATTGTCGCTGATGTGCTCGCGGGCCCAGGTTGCTCCCTCGACGGTTCTCTCGACGTGGTCGTCGTCCTCGAGCGCCGCCGTCGCCGCCCGGAGTGCGGCCTCGCTGGCGGCAAAGGGGGTGGAAACGTGCGAGTAGGCAGCAGCCCACGCGTCTGGCACCAGCGCGTAGCCGATGCGCAGGCCGGCCAGCCCGTAGGCTTTCGAAAAGGTGCGCAGAACGGCGAGATTCTCGGAGGTCGAGAGCAGGTCGACACTGGACGGCTCTGTGGCGAATTCGCTGTACGCCTCGTCGAGCACGACCAGGGTCTCGTCGTCGACGCTGTCCAGCAGCGTTTCGACCTCCTCGCGGGCCATCACCGCTCCGGTGGGGTTGTGGGGCGACGTGACGAACACCATCCGTTCGCCGCTGTAGGCGTCGAGAACCCCCTCGGCGGTCAGGGTGAACCCCTCTGCCTTCGAAAGCCCGTAGGTCGACGGCTCGCCGTGGTGGTACCGAGCGCTCATCCCGTAGTAGGAAAAGCCCGGTTCGGGCACCAGCACCTCGTCGCCCGGGTCGAGCATCGCCCTGGAGAGGTAGTCGATGGCGCCGTCGGCGCCGGCGCTGACCCAGACCTGCTCGGCTGCCACGTCCCACTCCTCGGCAAGCGCGTCCCGGAGGTCAGTGTGGGCGGCTTTCGGGTAGACCGATATCTCGCTGGCGGTGTTCTCGACGGCCGTGACGGCGGCGGGGCTGGCGCCGTAGGGGTTCTCGTTCGAGGAGAGTTTCACGAGGTCGTCCGGGTCGAGACCCAGGTCGCGGGCGACCTCCTCGATGCCCCGTCCAGGGGCGTACTCGACGTGCTCCGAGAGGTCCCGTGGTTGCATGACTCTGCGTTGTTGTGGGTGACTCAAAAGGCTTCCCGCCCGGCCCTCACCGGGTGATGTAGTCGTAACCAGCAGGGGGTCGTCCGGCGGATAGTGGTCCGGTCCCGGGCACCGCCGGATTCGGGAGCCGATTCCAGGGGCTCCTTACCCGGCAGGCTCCTCGATGAGTGTCCTGCTTATTCAGCAGGCTCCTCGATGAGTGTCCTGCTTATTCAGCAGGCTCCTCGATGAGTGTCCT
>CAYXXM010000037.1:0-3203 GCA_964469085.1 uncultured Haloferacaceae archaeon | reverse complement strand
GCTTATTCAGCAGGCTCCTCGATGAGCCGCGTTTCGACGGCCGCCTGCACGACTTCAGAGACGTCGTCGAGCTCGTTGGAACTGTTGGCGACGACGCCGTTGAGCAGCGCCTCGTGGTCCCGAAGCCCGGCGATTGCGAGCGTCTCCTCGTCGACTTGGACGTCGTACTCCTCGGCGATGGCGTCGATGACGACGTCTGAAACGGCGTCGTCGTCCCCGACGGTCTCGAGCAGGCCGCCGAGGATGGGGCCGGCGTCGATTTCGAGTTCACGTTCCAGGGTGCCCGGCGAAGAGAACTCGCCGCCCAGCAGGCCGGCGAGATACCCCTTCACCGCGCCGACGACGTACTCGTCGAGGGTCTCCTCGTCGTGTTCGACCGCCCGTCGGGCGGCGTAGGCGCGCACGAACGGGTCGAGTTCAACCGGAAGCGTCGAGTGCTCGTCCACGTTCGCTGGACGATTTTCGTACGACGCTTCGCCCTCGGCGTCACCGGCGGCCGCTTCAGTGCCGTCTTCGTCGGCGTCCCCTGCCTCGTCGTCCTCGGCATGGAGGGCATCTTCGGAGTCTTCCGCTTCGGCTGCTGCTGGTTCGTCATCCGCGTCTGCTTCGTCCTCGGCGTCTGCTGCTTCGTCGTCGGCTTCGTCCTCGGAGTCGATGTCCGCGTCCGGCTCTTCGTCGGCGTCCTCCTCTGCACCTTCGACGTCATCTGCCTCGTCGGCGTCCGTTTCTGTGTCGGTATCTTCCTCCTCAGCCTCAGCTTCCGCGTCGGCATCCTCCTCCTCAGCCTCCGCTTCTGTGTCGGCATCCTCCTCCTCAGCCTCCGCTTCTGTGTCGGCATCTTCCTCCTCAGCCTCAGCTTCCGCGTCGGCGTCATCCATCTCGGATTCCTCCTCGCCAACTGCGGCCTCCATCGCGGCGTCCTCCCCAGCCGCCGTGCTCTGCCCCTCAGTTCCGGCGGCCTCCCGACTGGGATCGATCCGACCGCGAACACCGTTTCGTCTGGTTCCCAGCGTGTCGATGCGCCCGTCGATATCTCGTCGTCGATCGTTACCGCTGTTGTCAGTCATGGCTTGTCCCGCGTGCGTCCACCGCTATACTGGCCGAGTTGCGGCCGTGTCCAGCGCTGGGACGTTGCACACTGGTTCCATTGGGGCAGGGTGAGAAAAAGTCAGCGGTGGACCCGAAAACGTCAGACGTAGCGCCGTCTACGGGTTCCCGTTCTGGCGCGATTCGACCCGTGAGTTCGCACGCTCGACGACGGTCGGTCGAGCCACGAACCGGACCCGGACTCGATCACCCTCGTAGGTCGTCTCGACGCGTCCATGGTCGTGGGCCCAGGCGAGGAAGGACTGGGTAGTTCCGTCGTTCGGCAGGTCGAACGCCACCGCGCGCGTCGGCAGTCCGTCGGCGACGACCGACCGTAGCCGCTCGACGCCAGTTCCCTCCGTGGCGCTGACCGGGACGACCGTGTCGATAGCTGACTGTTCCGCAAGGGCTTCGCGACGTTCGGCCACCTCGTCGTCGCCCAGCAGGTCGGTCTTGTTGAGCACAGCCACGAGCCTCCCGGGCGACTGCAGGTCCGTAAGCGAGACGCGGAGCTTCTCCTGGAGGGCCTCCAGGGAATCACTGGCGTCGACGACCAGCAGGCCGACGTCGCTATCCGCGACGGCGCCGAGTGTGGCGCTGAAGGATGCCACCAGGTCGTGTGGGAGCCTCTCGATGAGGCCGACGGTGTCTGTCAGCAGCACTGGCTGGCCTCCGACTGTCCCCCGCCGTGTCGTGGTTTCGAGCGTCTTGAACAGTCGGTCGGCGACTTCGGCCTCGCCGTCGAGGTCGGCGTGGCCACTGTCGAGGTCTGCGATGCTGAGGTCGTCAGCCAGCCGGTGCAACAGGGTGGATTTTCCCGCATTCGTGTACCCCGCGATGGCGACGAGGCCGAACCCCGCTTTGCGGCGGTCGGCCCGGCGCTCGGCGGCGCGGGTTGCCACCCGGTCGAGCTTGTTCTCGACGGTCCGGATGCGCTTCTCGATGTCGACGAGCCGGGAGCCGGTTTCGGCGGCCCGCTGCATGTGGGTTCGCTCTTCAGTCTCCCGAACCCGCGGGAGTTCGTAGCGCAGTTTTGCCAGTTCCACCTGCAGGCGGGCGGCTTTCCCGCCGGTCCCCTGCTCGAAGATGTCGAGGACGAGGCGATAGCGGTCGATGACGACGGTTCCGTCGGGGAGGAGGGAAACCAGGTCGCGGAACTGTCCAGGCGTAAGTTCTGTGTCGAACAGTACCGCGTCGACGCCGGATGCTGCGGCGCGTCGGGCCAGTTCCTTCGCTTTGCCGGGGCCAATGTTGTACGTCGCGTCCTCGGTGCGCCGCTGGGTGAGTTCGTCGACCACGGCGTAGTTGGCGGCGCTCGCGAGCCGTCGAATCTCGTCGGTGTCCGGCTGCTCGTCGGCCCTGCGGGCCACGACGATGGCCGTCTGCTCGGCGCCATCGTCGTCACCGCTGTCAATCCGGGCGATGTCGTTCGCTCCGCCGCCGGCAGGAGTGCCGTCATCCGCGGCGCTCTCGCTTGCGTCCGAGTGGTTCGCTGTCGATGCGTCAGTCTCGTCTGCTGTCGGTGAGTCTTGCAACGTCGTGGTGGGCGGGTTCCCACCGAGAACGAGCGGTGACGGCGACCGGCGCTCGCTGCCGGCGGGAGACCCAAGGCTATCGGAAATCGGTGCCCGGGGCGCGCGCCCCGTCGGGTCTCCCGTCGCCGCTCGCGTCAGGACCGAATCGACCCTGACCGCCGTCCTGCGAGCGCCGCGGGCTCAGAACTGAACGAGCTCCATTGACGAATACAGATTGGTTCGGGCCAGTTAACTGTTCCTCCGGTCTGTCACGATGTGTCACCATTGTCGGCGATTGCGAGCGAACGAACGACAGGTGGCCGACGATGACCTCCGTCGTTCGCTACACCTCCAACCGCTGTGTAATCGCTTCACGAATCGACATCGGGGATTCCTCGGGACCCCGAGCCATGACGACGGTTCGGTCCACTTCGGAGCCGATCCGTTCCGGGAGTGAGCCGAACACCGCCTGCGTAATCGCGCCGGACCGGGTCGCGCCGACACAGATGGTGTCGTACTCCTCGACAGCCTCGAGGATTGCCTGCTCTGTATCGTCCGCGACGAGTACCTCCGTGTCGTAGGTCATGTACTCGATGTCTACCC
>CAYXXM010000036.1:0-12234 GCA_964469085.1 uncultured Haloferacaceae archaeon | reverse complement strand
CCGACTACGGCGGCAACATCGCCGAGACGGCGCTGCAGAAAGCCGCACCGACGCCATAATTCTGGCAGTCCGACTCCACTGGAGCGAATTGATCGCACCGAGTGTGGAACGGCTGTTGCTCTCCGTTCGTTATTCTTCAGCTGTCGGGGCGAACGACGTTATTCGGTATGCGAAAGAGACCCAGATGCAACGATATTGCTGTCAAGAACGAGTCCGAATCATCTGCTCAAGCCCCCCGAGTGGCAAGCTTTCGAGGCCTCTCGAAATGTAGTACCTCAAACGCTGTTTCTTGTCGCAAGCCAGTTTCTGAACAGAATCTCGGTCCGGTAGCGGGGATTCACGGACGTGTTCAGGCGGGACTTATCAGAATTCGCATATCATTCGGGCGGTCGCCTGGGCGGCCTGCTCGGTGAGCCAGGACATCTGCTCGCCGATGCCACCGAGATCGTGCTCCTGTAACGGGAACGCTACTCGGGGCTCGATGCCTGCCGAAAACACGTCCCGGTACTGGAACGACTCCAGGTAGCTCATCCGCTCGAAGTTTTGGTACCGGCGGTTCCGCGAACTCGTTCTCCCAGTTGCGCTCAACGCCAGGGAGAAATTCGGCAAAACCGTATGTTCTACTCCATCCTCCATTCTCAGTAAATCAACTGAGAGGGGACTCGTGGCAGGGGCCGAGGACATGTCTCGGTCTCACTCGAAGCTCGCGCTGATTCTGGCCGGAAATTGGGCGATGAGTGATATGGTGAATCTCTGCCGAAGACAACGGCTGGGTCGCTGGACTGCTCGGGAATCTACCGTCCGGCAAGGGAGCAGTACGTCTCCTCCTATCGTTCTTCAGTCCACCAATATTCACCCGGACTAGAAATAATCCGATAGATTACGAAACATTTATCATTTGCTGGTTTTAGTCCCGTGTACACTGATATGACTGGTAATAAAGAGGTGTCGAGCGAGGACCTGATCGACCTGCATCGTCGACATTTCCTGCGGGGCCTCGCGGCGTCGCCGTTCGCCGGGGCGGCCCTCTCGGCGGAGGCCGGGGCGGCGTCGAATCGAGAGATCACGGTGAGCCAGGGCGGGACTGAGGTCGCGACAGTCGTCCCATACAGCCACGGGATGACCGTCGACAGGTTCTACAGTTACAACGGCAAGTACCGTGGAAGCCAGAACTCCTCTGCCAACACGCCGAGCGACGTCGACCTCGAGCAGGGTGGCGTGAGTCAGTTGTTCTTCCACGAATACACCGACGAACAGAATAAGGAGGTCTTGAGCCTCGTGATGATCCACGACGAGCCTGGGGCCAACAGCGGGAGCCACCGAGTGGAGTTCGAGGGGGTACCGGATAGCGGTTCGTGGACGGTCAAGGACGACCCGACGCACGCCCCGGACGAGTATCCCGCCGACGGGTCCTTTGCGGAGTGGGGGTGGGGGAGTTGCTGTACGGACGGCGGTGCCTACAGCTGGTCGGACGAGGGGGCCGTCGAGTTCACGGTCGCGCCGGCGGCCCACAGCAGTCGGGCGAACACACCGTTCGAGGGTATCCATACCTGGAAGCTGCGGTCCGGGGATGGGACGAGTGCGACGTTGGACACATCTCGACCGGTCACCGTGACGGTCGGCGAACGTGTTCCCGATGACGAACTCGGCGCGCTAGTTGACGAGAAGCTCGCGCTGGCACAGCGCGTGACCAACGCGTCTCTTTCGGTCGACGACGTCAGTATCGCAGGAGACGCACTCGAAACGCTGACGAACAACATCTCGTCAGGAGCCGTCTCCGAGGGGACGGCGAAAGAAGCCGTGCGGCGACTGAAACTCGGTGAGAACGTCACTGAAACCGGGCTGGTCGCCCCGAACCCGACGGACGTGATATCACCGGAGAACCCTCGCACGCTCGTCGGCGCAGACCGGAGCCATAGCTACAATCTCGTTGACAAGTTCGCGGACCTCCTCGTCAACCTGTGTGCGATAGCCGCCGTTCTGGCTGGCGTCATCGCTAGCTCCGCTGCTGCCGTCGTCGGCGGAGTGGCCGTCGCTGCGACCAACGAACTGTACGCGGCAGTCAAGGGGCTGCTCGGCGCGATTTCCTTCGGGGCGAACTCCATCGCGGAGTTGTTCGACAGCGGGACGCTGGACGCGTTCGCCGAGGTGGTGAAGAACGCGAGCAACCCGGAGAAGGCGTTCGCGTCGGACCTGCTCGAGCCGGCGAAAGAGGAGATCCGGACCGACGCCCAACAGATGATGGAGACGGGCTACCGGGGCTCTCTCGAACCCGTTCTCGAGCGGTTCACCGACGCGCTCGGCGGGGAAGACGCTGACTCCGGCGACCCGACACCTGACTTTGAGGGCACCACCGGCGGGGCGACACAGAGCGCCGAACGGGGTGTCCAGCGCATCGAGGACCTCGTCGCAAACGAGGTCAGCGACCTCGAGCAGACGAATCTCATAACGGGAATCATCGACGTAGCGGCGGGAATCACCGCGCTGGGTTCCGTCTTCTTCGGTGTCCCCAGTATTATCGCTAGCATCCTCGCTGGTGTGTCGATCATCATGAAAACCCTGCAGACGGTGGACACGTTCGGCACGTTCGAGGACGTCGTCACGGAACACGATTACGCCGTTCTGGGGGTCCGCCGCGGCGAGGTGATCTCCCGTGCCCAGTGAGGCTGTCGTCACCACGCTCGAAAACCTGCAGACTGCACTCGACGACCAGGCGTTCGCCGAAGCGGAACGGCTGCTGGCCGACCTCGGGGACGCCTACGGGACGATGCGCGGAGAGGAGGCGGCCCTCGAGCGCAAGGCTATCGCGGTCCGTGATCGTGTGGAGCCGCTTGACGGCGGTATCCCGGACGAGCTGTCGGCGTTCGTCACGACGGGCTCCGCCACGTCGATGGGGCGTGGTGGCGTCCTCTGGGGGACGAAACAGTATCTGTTGGATCCGACGGAAGGGGGAGTAGACAGCCTGAAACAGCAGGTTGGCGATTTGAAGGAACAGGAAGAGACGTTCCTAGAAGCCGAGATTGCGCTGCAGTCAACGCTCGATACCGTTGACGTGGACCTCCCGGCCATCCTAGTCGTGTCCCGCGCCCAGCTGCCCGACGGGCCGTACATTCCCGGCCACGGGTACGAATTCACCGCCGCTGCGCTCAATGTCGGCGACACGCCTGCGGAATCGGTCAGCCTGCGCGTCGAGACACCTGACGGTGTTTCCGTGTCACGGTCCAGCGCCGACGTCGGCACGCTGGAACCGGACCAGGAGGCCGTCCGAACGTTCACCGTCGAGGCGGACGGTCCTGGCGGGTACAACGTCGGCGGAGTCGTGGAGTCGGCCGACGGCGACGTCGGCTCTGACTCCAACACGGCCCAGTTCACGGTCGTGGGCGCCGACGACCTCAGCGAGCAGGCACTCGAAGCGGTCAGACGGACAGAAACGCGACTGAAGGACAGCGACCTGAAGAAAGGGGAAGCGAAATCGTTGCTGTCGAAGCTGACGGCGGCCGAGAAGAAAATAGAGCATGGTCGCTCCCACCTGGACCGTGGGAACGAACAGCGGGCCGACAATCAGTTCGAAGCTGCCACCCGAATTCTCGGGGCGTTCCTGAACGAACGCAACAGCAACGGCAAGCCATCCCGGTCGGTCGACGACACGACCCATACGGTCCTGGAGAACCTCACGAACACCGCCATCGACCAGCTGGCACTGGCTCAGAGGGCCTGACACCATGCAACTCAAGGACTCGCCGGAGTGGCTCGACCAACTCCTGCTCGACCTCGCCATCGCGCTGTCGGCCGGCGGAATCGTTACATGGGTCATCCTCGTGTTCCCTGACCCTGACCCGCTGGTCGAACTCCCGGCACTGATCGGCGTCCCCCCCGCCATCTGGTTGATGCTATCCCTGTTCCTCCTCTCCTACCCGTTCGTCAGGTGGGTTCGCGGCCACGGATTCTGAGCCGCATCGTTTATTACACCACTCTGAGACAAACAGATTATGGCCTGGATAAATGTAGTTCTCCTTCTCGTCGGCGCCTGGAGCACCATTGCTGGAGTGGTTCTGCTCGGCCGCACCGTCCGGGCCATCCTCGCCGACGGCGGTTCCGGCTCGGCAGACGCGGCTTCCGTTACGGCTGCCTCTGACGTCCTCCTCGGCGTCGCGCTGGTGTTCGCCGGTTCGGTCATCCTGTACATCGGGCTCGTTCTCGGTGGATTCCTCGCTCCATTGTAACCTCCATCCAGTCGGCACTGTCTAGTTGAGCACCTCCCCGACCGGTACCACGAGTACAATGCGGAGTTAGAGACCTGAGGAACGGACCCGGGAGTAACCGTCCGGTGGAAGCTCTCGGAGGGGCGGTGCGACGGGACGGTCAAACCAGTGGGCACACCACGGGAGATAATGTCTGGTTCCCGAATGGATGAGCGCGAGGCCTCCCCCGCGTTCGGCTGGCCGGAGTACAGGGCGACAGGGGCGCACCTGTCCGACCGGTACTGATGAGGTGGCAGTTCACGGAGGTTGATGCAGGGCGTTGGGGAGGCCACCACGAGGTGTACTACATCCCGAACTGCCACTCCCTCGTGGTTCTCCTCGGATTCATGGCCCCTGGGCTGTCGGGCTGTCATTATTCACCACAGGGAGCACCGCAAGCGTTGACGAGAGCCTCGACAGTTACTCGACAGTTCCGTCACGTTCTGAAACGACTGCATACCGCCGCTGGTGATGGAACACAACGCCGGCAGGCGCAAGCCCACGGGTCAAACTCCCCTAATACTATCGCCATACCACATTTTCCAGCACACAGTGCGAAGGGGTTTTAATGCAGCCTCCAGTAGTTGGCAGCGAGATTGCACGAACCGACGGTCCCCGACGACGATGCCGACTGGGAGCCCTCCACCGCTGCCATCCGGACCGGCCCGCCAGATGACCTCCCCTGGCGGATGTGGGAAGACCGCCTCGACACCAGCGAGCCCGTCAACCAGCTCGCCGCCGCCGTCGCCACCAAATTCACGCCCGGCCTCAACATCGACGTCACCGACGGCGTGGACTTCGCCGCCCACCAGATGCTGGCCATGCTCGTCTACCGCTGCACGATGCAGGAGCCGCTGTTGTCCATGGAGCGGCTCGCCAGCCACCTCGTCCGCTATCCCGGCATCCCCAAACGACTCGGTCTCCCCCGCGACAACCAGCCGTCCGCGGACACCCTCCGCTGGTGGTGGGACGAAAAACTCGAGCGCGGGATGGCCGACCGGCCGATGGACATCATGATCGACGGGACCGCCCGGAGCTACCACAAGCGCTCGGATACGGACGTCAAGGAGCCCCCAGGCGTCCACCGGCGGTACCAGAAGTTCGAGACCGGCTACGGCTGGGAGGACCTCACCATCACGGCGCTGTACCGCGGGCGAGCTATCGTTTTGGCGTCGTTTTCGTACCTGCCGGAGAACAGCCACTTCCAGACGGTCCGGTACCTCATCGACCGCGCGCAGGACCTCGTGAACGTCCGGAACGTCTACGCGGACTCGGAGTTCGCCACGCAGGAGAGTTGCTCGTATCTGAACCACTGCGGGCTCGACTACGTGACGTCGAAGCGCGAGACGTCGAAGGTAGCCGACGCCGTCGAGGAGATGAGCGGGAAAGCCGACTGGGCTCCCTACGAGATCGAGGGCGGCGACCACTCGATACACAAGACGACACTGTTCGCCGTCGAAACGCGCTCGAAGCACGCCGACGAGCCCGACGGCAGCGAGAGCGACGACGACGATGACAACGACCTCCACGAGGACCAGACCACGCTCGTCGATGACGACGACGAGGCCGAGCAGACGGAGTTCCAGATCGACCACGATGAGGTCGAGAGCGAGAACCTACTGTCGTTCGCGGAGGCCACCGATACCGCCGACCTCGACTACGCGGTGTTCATCACCAGCCTGGACATCGACTCGGTGGGGATGGACCCGCGGTTGAATCCGGTGGCGCACGACCCCACCGGGACAGTCTGGGGCGCAGCGGAGCTCTACCGGCGAAGATGGTCAGCCGAGACCGCATTCAGGGACCTGAAACGGAACTTCAAAGCGAGTCCGCGGTCGCGGTGTCTCGGCATCCGGCGGTACTTCATGATGCTCTGCATCCACTTGTACAACTACTGGGTGCTGTGCAACCTCATCGTCGCCGATGAGTGCGACCACCTGGACGACGACGATATCGTGTGGCGGAAGAAGATCTTCGTGATCGACTTCTACAACGAGGTGTTCGCGGACTCGGAGTACGGGTAGATCACCGCGGACACCCCCCGGGACCGCCGATCGTGAGCGCCAGCTGTGGCTGACATCCCCGATTCTCGACGCGGACCTATCAGAATAGTCGCATACTGGCGCTTTCGGTCCAGCAGCGTTCCAGCGACAGACCTGTTTCAGTTGCGTTCAGGGTGAAATCTTCGACAAATTGGCCATCGTTTGAGGTACTAAAACACCAGGAACCGCAGGATCCACAGCACACCCATCCCGACACCGATCGTCGCGAAGACGTTCTCGGTGCGCCAGGCCACGGCGCCCGCCACGGCCCCGGCGATCAACCGCTCGTCCAGAAGCGTCGCGCTCACCGATGGCTGAATCGTCACCAGCGAGGGCACGACGAGGGCTGCCAACACGGCAGGCGGAACGAACCGCAGTACCAACTCCAATTTCGGCGGGACGTCGTCGATCCGGCCGAAGAGGAAGATGAAGGAGAGACGGATGGCGAAGGTCGCGATGCCGATAGCGACGATCGCGGTCCAGATCGCGAGGGGACCGTACTCCGTCGTCATATTCCCGCCTCCCAGAGGGCTCCTGCGAGAATGCCGGCGACGGCGCCCGCGAGCAACCCGAGGTTGAGCGGGAGACTGGCCGCGAGGAGCGCGACCCCGCCGCCGACGACCGCGGCGACCGTCTGCGGACGCCCCTTCATCGCCGGCACGAGGATGGCGACGAAGACGAGCGGCACGGCGAAGGAGAGCCCCCACGCGTCGGGAATGCTCGCCCCGAGGCCGACGCCCGCGACGGTGCCGACGACCCAGACGACCCAGAGGCTCGCCGCGATGCCGAAGTAGTACTGCCAGGGGGCGCGGTCCGTCTCGCCTTTGCGATACTCCGCGATGGAGAGCGCGTACGCCTGGTCGGTCAGCAGGTAGGCGAGCACCGCCCGCGTTCGCTGTCGATACCTGGCGAAGTAGGGGGCGATCGACGCCGAGTACATCAGCATTCGCAGATTGATCACGACCGCGGTTCCGACGACGACCACGAGCGGCGCGCTGTCGCCGATGAGCTCCAGCGCCGCCAGCTGGGAGGCGCCCGCGAAGATTATGACCGACGTCCCGAGCGCCTGGATCGGCGTGAGGCCGGCGTCGATAGCCGCGATACCGGCGACGAGTGCGAACGGGACGATGCCGAGGTGTAGCGGGAGCGCGTCCCGGATACCGTCCCGCAGATCCTCGTCCATGGGTGTTCTCGTTCCAGCGCCTTCAAAGACGTACCGGAAGCCGGCGAATCGACGGCGACCCGAGAAGTCAAATACCACCGAGGTAACTGCCCGGTTGATCCAGGCGACAGCTATTCGTCCGCGACGCCGCCGACGACGGCCGTCCGGATCTCCAGCGCCGTCTCGACAGCCTCGCGCCGGTCCTCGCTCGACGCGAAACGCTCCATCTGCGCTTCGTGAGCCCGCCTGACTGCGTCGGCCTCCCGCTCCGCGAGGCCGAGTTCATCACCGACTTCGTCCCAGTGACCTTCCTCGACGAGGAACGCCTCGCGGTCCTCGTCGGCGTGGATCCGCTCGTAGGACTGGCGATACTCGTCGATGCGGTCCCGGAGGTGTCGCTGGACGCGATAGAGCAGCTCCGGCAGCCGGGAGAGCGGCACGCTCGCGACGGCCCCGGACTTCACCAGCGCCGTGCCGTCGATGGGCAGTTGCGTGTCCTCTACCGAGACCCCGTCCGATTCCTCGCTATCCTCGGTCATCACCCGCCGGCGCGCATCGCCTTGAACGAGAAGCGCTCGATCAGGTCCGCGAGCACCTCGGGGTCACCGGTGAACGTCACCGACACCTCGGTCAGCGAGAGCGACCCGCCGACGCCCACGGACTCGGCCGAGAGCTCCGCCGTCCAGCCGTCGCCCTCGACCGTCGTCGCCTCGGCCGGATCGCCGGTGTCGACGAGCGTCCCGTCGAGGTTCTGCAGGTAGTGGGCGGCCAGTCGGCGGGAGATCCCGCGGTACGAGCGCGTGACCGGCGGCGACACGTCCACCGGCGAGAGCTCCGCACCCGGCCCGTTGCTACCGGATTCGGCCTCCTCACTGTCACCGGAATCGACCTCCTCACTGTCGTCGGATTCGGCTTCTTCACCGCCGCCGGCGACGGGCGGGAAGATCGCCACCGTGTCGCCCTCCTCCAGTTCCGTCTCCACGCCCTCTATGTGTAACACCTCGCGACCGTTCTTGAGGACGTTAATCTGGGGCGCCAGCTCCCCGTCGTTCAGGAGATTTCCGACGAGCCCGTCGTACTCCGTCTCCAGTTCGTCCAGGAGTTCGAAGATCGTGGCGTCGTCCGCCACCTCGTACTCGAGTGTCTTCTGACCGACGGTCTCGCGGAAAGTAGCGAAGAACCGCAGTTCCAGCTGCATACTCACTTCTTGGGCGGGAGCATCTTAAATACAAGCCGGCTGGACGGCCGTGACGCCGAACGCACTCGTCGCCGACGTTGGGAACCCCCGCAACTGGCGACGACGGTGAGCGACGTTGCCGTCGACGATGAGCAACGTCGCCGGCAACGATACCCACCGGATGGACGCCGGGTTGAACCTAGTTGCCGCCGAACCGGATCCCCTCGTCGACGACGCGGTAGTTGCGTTCGCGGTCGAGTTCGTCGGCGAGCCAGTCGTGCTCGTACAGCTGCGCGATGAGCTCCGCGTAGAGGTTGCGCCAGGCGATGGCGTAAATGGGCGACTGCCCCCACGCGCGCAGCTCCGGGACGAACTCGTCGTAGCGCTCCATCCGCGTTTCCAGATGCTCGAAGACGTCTAAGATTCCCGACGCAGCCTCGCTCGCGTCCGTTGCAGCCTCGATCCGCTCGTTGATTTGGGATTCGATCCCGGCCACTGCTTGACGAATGTCCTTCTCCGCCGCGCCGTCGTCCTCGGGAAGCGACTCGACGACGCCGCGCGGCACTGCCAGAGTGATCTCCTCCATACTACTCGGTAGCAACGCCGACAAAAAAGCCTCCCGCCGCCGGATCCCTAGAACAGGACGCTGTCCGACAGCAGCGCGATGAACACCACGCCAAGTCCGGCGATTGCTTTGTCCCGACTGTCCAGACCCCCTCGTAGTTGTTCGACAGTCCCATAACGCCAGCGACGCCGACGATCGCGAACAGCGCCGTCGCGACCGGCCGTCGCCCTTTCAATCCACCAGAACAGCACCGCAACCGCCACCGTGACGGCACCGCCCAGCTGCCGCACTCCTCAGTCCTCCCCAACCTCGGTCAGGGCGCGCCGGCACCATACCGCTCGGCACGCCCCTCCCTCGCACGCGTTGCTCGCGCGCCACCGCAATACGCGCTCGCGACAGCCCGCCAGCCGCCGCGAGCGACGCGCCCGCAACTCCCGGGCGGGACTGAAAGGGGCAGCCGCCGAGCGCCTCGGCGGCTGGGGCTTTCTGGGAGTGCCGAGTGGCTACAGCAGCAACGATTACCGAACGAACCACACAGAAGTCGACGCCTCAGCGGTTGGAGCTTTTTGAGTATAATGAGTGGTGTCGAAAGCGACGAAACTGATCGCCCGAAGGAAGCGCGATCAGTCGTCAGCCGGGGCCGCTCCTTCGCCGCCGGTGGAGACGCCCGTACCGGGGCCGACCTCGATGTCGAGTTCGTCGAGCTTCTCGTCCGGGACGACGCCGTCGACCCAGCCGCGGTGCTCGTAGTACTCCTCTTTCATCTCGTCGAGCTCACAGAGTTCGCCTTCCGAGCCGCCCCGGCCCGGGATGGCGTCCTCGTGGCCCTCGAGGAAGCGGTTCGGCAGCGTGTCGTCGGCGCCGTCGAATCCGACGAGGTTGTTGTAGTATCGTTCGAGGTTGTAGATGCGCTCGCCAGCCCTGTACAGTTCGTCCTCGTTCATGTCGAGGCCGGTGATGCCGTTGTACTGCAGGACGTACTCCTCGATCCCCTCGGCGAAGGCGTTGAACTTGCAGATGTCGAAGGAGTCCGACACCGAGTGGAGGTCCTGGAAGGTGGCCGTCAGCTCGCCCTTCCCCTCCCACGCGTACGGATCGACCTTCTCCGGAATGCCGAGGATCTCGGCCGCCGGCGTGTAGCCGCGGAGGTGACACGCGCCGCGGTTCGAGGTTGCGTACGCGATGCCCATGCCCTTCATGCAGCGCGGGTCGTAGGCCGCGATCGTCTGGCCCTTGACGGAGAGCTTGTTGCCGTGCGCGCCTTTCCGGTCGGCGATGCGTTCGGCACCTTCCGCCAGGAGGTCGGCAAGGTCGCCCTCGCGGTGGGCGATCTCCTCGATGAGGTCGATCATCGTCTCGGAGTCGCCCCAGTCGAGGTCGACGTCGAGCGTGCCCTCCTCGTTCATCTCCATCGCCATCGCGATGATGTTGCCGACCTCGATCGTGTCGATGCCGAGGTCGTTACACTGCTGGATCATCAGCGCGATATCGTCGCGGTCGGAGTGCCCGGAGTTCGGGCCCAGCGCGTAGGCGGACTCGTACTCGTACGATTCCGTCTGCACGTTCAGGTCCTGGCCCTTGTGGGTCACCTCGGCCTCGACTTCCTTCTTGCAGGCGACGGGACAGGAGTGACAGGTCGGTTCGTCGACGAGGATATTCTCGCGAACGTTCTCGCCGGAGACACCCTCGGCATCGACGTCGACGTCTTCGGCCTCGCTGAACGCTCGCGTGGAGGTGTACTTCGCGTTCTTCGTCGGGAGGCCGTCCATCTCCTCCGTGATGTTCATCAGGACGTTCGTTCCGTACTGGGAGAGGCCACCCTCGTTGGGGGCCGTGACGTCGGACTCCTGGATCGCCGTCATCGCCTGCTGGTAGCCCTCCTGGAACGTCTCGGGGTCGGCCGGCTTCGGCATGTCCGTGCCGGACTTGACGACGACCGCCTTGACGTTCTTCGAGCCCATCACGCAGCCCGTGCCCCCGCGGCCGGACGCGCGGTCGTCCTCGTTGACGACGCAGGCGTACTTCACTTCGTTCTCGCCGGCCTGGCCGATCGCCATCACCGAGACGTCGCGGCCGACTTTGCCGTCGATCTCCTCCTCGATCTCGTCGATCGTGTCGTGGACGCCCTGTCCCCAGAGGTGCGAGGCATCACGCAGTTCGAGGTCCCCGTCCTCGACGACGGCGTACACCGGTTCGTCTGCTTTGCCATCGAAGAGGATCCCGTCGAGGCCGGCCCACTTCAGTCGGGCGCCGGACCAGCCGCCGTGATGGGAGTCCGTCACCGTCCCCGTTAGCGGGGATTTCGTGACGAGTGCGATCCGGCCGCTCATCACGGTCTGGGTCCCCGTGAGCGGCCCCGTCATGAACGCGAGCCGGTTTTCGGACCCGAGCGGGTCCACGTCCGGACCCTTGTCGAACACGTATTTTACCCCGAGGCCGCGCGCGCCGATGTATTTGCGCGCGTCTTCCTCGTCAATACCCCGGTAGTTCACGTCGCTGCCCCCGAGATCGACGTGTGCTACCCTGTCGCGGAAGCCACCTAGGTCAGTCATGTAATGGTCATACATTAAGAAGGACTGCATGCTGTTAGCCCTTATCACAGGGATGTAACTGGATGTGGTTACCTGATTCCCGCTACCAAATATGCGAGGGGATATGCCTATTCCCTTGAGTCGCTCAACTCGTGTGTGGACGGGTGAAGCTCACCCGAGCCACGAACGCCGCGCTCAGAGGCACGCGATCCACTCCCGCAGTCCACGTCCCACCGTTCTCCCTACTGATGGCTTCTCCGACCGCGACTTCCAACGACCGATCCGGATTTGTCGCCGCGAGTGTAACTGACCCCGAAGACAGCAAGCGCGGTTAGCGCCCACCTCCGGAGGTGGCTACTCCCGCTCGCGGTCGCCGTGGCGATCGTTGCCGCGTCAGTCGAACGCGTTCCCGGCGAGCCCGCGCCGAACACCGGCCTCGTCGGCCTCACAGACCTGTTTCACCTCGTCGGCCTCACAGACCTGTTTCACCTCGTCGGCCTCACAGACCTGTTTCAC
>CAYXXM010000035.1:0-12471 GCA_964469085.1 uncultured Haloferacaceae archaeon | reverse complement strand
CCGGCTACGCCGACAACAACCACAACCACAACAACTGGCACCATCCCTCGGAGGACCTGGACGACAAGTACGAGCCGAGTGGTCCGCCCGCGCCTGACGACGCCGAGGGCGACTACGCCAACGGCCACGAGTGGTACGTCGACCGACTCGAGCAAGCGCAGGCCGAGACGGACGAGGAGAAACAGAAGGAGATCGTCTACGAACTCGAAGAGTACGTGACGAAGAACGCGCTTCAGGTCGACATCGCGTACGTGAACTCGCTTGCGGCCTGGCAGGACTCCGTCGAAGGGTTCGAGATGGGAACGTTCACCCACAAGTACCGGACCATCGACAAAGGAGGAGAGTAACGCGCCGGCTCTCCGCGTTTTCTATAATGAACTCGCTATACTGGGGGAATTTCCTCCGATGAGCATGCTGCGATACGTGACGAAGCGCCTCCTCCTGACCGTCCCCGTGCTGTTGGGGGTGAGCATCGTGGTGTTCGGCCTGGTTCACCTGTCGCCCGGCGGTCCGGTCAGGGTGATGCTCGGGCCGCTCCAGAACGAGGCCCTCGTCACCGAGATTCGCGCCGAACTCGGACTCGACGAGCCGCTGTACGTTCAGTACGCTTCCTGGCTCTGGGACGCACTCCACGGTGACTTCGGGACCTCGTGGACCGTGAAGCAGGGCGAGCCGGTGACCTCCCTCATCGCCAATCGGCTGCCCCTCACCCTCGAACTG
This sequence comes from uncultured Haloferacaceae archaeon, assembly GCA_964469085.1. Taxonomy (GTDB): domain Archaea; phylum Halobacteriota; class Halobacteria; order Halobacteriales; family Haloferacaceae; genus Halolamina. The sequence continues at coordinate 11,751 of CAYXXM010000035.1, read as the reverse complement.
TCGGTACTCAGCATGGTGGTCGCAGTGGCCATCGCCATCCCGGCCGGCATCGTCAGCGCCGTCAGGCAGGACGAGGCGGCCGACCATACGGCCCGCATCGCCGCACTCGCCGGCATCTCGGTGCCGAACTTCTGGCTCGGGATTATTCTCATCATGATCTTCGCCGTTCAGTTCTCTCAACCGTGGGGCACCGGCGGCTGGACGCCGCCGTGGGAGGACCTCGTCGCGAACATTCAGGGACTGGTTCTGCCGACCATCGCGCTCGGCACAGCGTACTCCGCGCTCATCATGCGGATGATGCGCTCGGAGATGCTCGACACGCTGAACAAGGACTACATCAAGACCGCTCGCGCGATGGGCATCGGGAGCCGCGAGATTGTCCTCAAGGACGCCGCGAAGAACGCACTCATCCCCGTTGTCACCGTCATCGGCGTCGGGCTGGGCAACCTGATGAACGGGGCCATCGTCACCGAAACGGTGTTCTCGCTGCCGGGCATCGGGACGCTGCTGATCACCGCCATCAACCGCCGGGATTTCCGGGTCATCCAGGCGCTCATCCTGTTCATCTCCGTGGTGTTCGTGTTCGCGAACCTCGCGGTGGACATTCTGTACGCCTATCTCGACCCGCGGATTCGCTACGGAGGGGGTGACTGACTGTGAGCATCGACGACGCCGAGGATACCTCACCGGTAACCGGCGACGATGGCTCGACGACGGAGTTCGACGCTGGCGACGTAACCGGCGACCATCGCTCCCAGCTGGAGATGTTCTGGCGGGAGTTCAAACGGAACAAGCTCTCCATCATCGGCGGGGGGCTCATCGTGCTGATGGTCGTCATCGGCGCACTTGCGCCGATAGTCGCGCCCCACGACCCGGTGCGACAGTTCAACGCACCAGATGGCGAACACAACCCGATGCCCCCCGGGTCGGAGATGACCATGGTGGACGAGAACCGCGAACCGGTCGGGACGATGACCGCCTACCTCGGCACCGACAATCACGGCCGCGACATCCTCTCGCGGTCGATCTACGGTTTGCGGACGCTGTTGACAGTCTCACTTGGCGTCGTGCTGTTCGCGATGGTCATCGGCGTCAGCGCTGGCGCCATCGCTGGGTACTACGGTGACACGTGGATCGACGAGAGCATCATGCGGTTCATGGACGTGCTGTTCTCGTTCCCGAGCCTCATCCTTGCCATCGCGGTGCTGGGGGTGCTGGGCGTCGGGACGACCGAGTTCGGTGACTTCGTGCTGCCGAACCTCGTGAAGATCATCATCGTCATCGGCGTCGTCTACATCCCCAGTTTCGCCCGGGTCATGCGTGGGTCGGTGCTGAAGGAGATGGAGGAGGACTACGTCGACGCCGCCAAATCTCTCGGCGCGAGCGACACCCACATACTCGTGAAGGACATCGCCATCAACACAATTCCGACGGTGGTCGTCCAGGGCACCCTCTACATGGGGACCGCCGCGCTGGCGAGCGCGGCACTCTCGTTCCTGGGGCTGGGAATCCAGCCACCCAAGGCGAGTCTCGGGCTGATGCTCTCGAACGCGCGGGGCTATCTCTACAGTGGTGAGTGGTGGTTCTCGGTCTTCCCTGGCGTCGTCATCGTGCTGGCCATCCTCGGGTTCAACCTGCTCGGGGACGGCCTGCGTGACGCGCTCGACCCACACCACACCGAGGAGGCCGAAGGATGACCGAGCCAATCCTGGAGGTGCGGGACCTCGTCACGCGCTTCTACACTGAAGCCGGCACGGTCAAGGCCGTCGACGGCTCGTCGTTCGAGATCCAGGAGGGGAAGACCCTCGGCGTCGTCGGCGAATCCGGCAGCGGGAAATCCGTCACTGCGCTCTCGGTGATGGGGCTCATCGACAGCCCCGGGAGAATCGAGGGTGGCGAGATTCGCTACAAGGGCGAAGAACTCCGCGAGAAGAGCGAGGCCGAGATGCGGGAGATACGGGGCAACGAGGTCGCGATGGTGTTCCAGGACCCGATGACGAGCCTCAACCCGGTTTACACCGTCGGGCAGCAGATTCGGCGAGTCATTCGCACCCATCAGGACCTGCCGGCGGCGGCTATCGAGGACCGGGCCATCGAGCTGATGGCCGACGTTGGCATCCCCGAACCCGAGGCGCGGGTCGATGACTACCCCCACCAGTTCTCGGGCGGTATGCGCCAGCGGGCGCTGCTCGCGATGGCAATCTCCTGTGACCCGGACCTGCTCATCGCCGACGAACCGACGACGGCCCTGGACGTGACCATCGAGACACAGATATTCAACGTGCTCGATGAGCTCCAGGAGAAATACGGGATGAGCATCATGCTCATCACCCACGACCTGGGCGTCGTCGCCGGCACGTGTGACACCGTGGCCGTGGCCTACGCGGGCCGCATCGTCGAACGCGGCGGCGTCGACGAACTGTTCGCTAACCCGCGCCATCCCTACACACGGGGGCTGATGCGGTCGATTCCGCGGCTCCGTGCTGACACGGATCGCCTCACGCCGATAGAGGGCGACGTCCCGAACCTCACGCGGCTCCCGCCGGGCTGTTCGTTCCATCCGCGCTGTCCCCACGCCACCGAGGCCTGTACCGAGTACGACCCGGAGATGCGGACGGTCGAGCAGGGCCGCGATGTCGCCTGTCTCCACGCCGATGGCTACGGCGAGATTCCGGCCCGGGAGGAGGCAGGGGCTGGTAAGGGCGACCAGAACGACGGCACGGCCGTGACCGACGGAGGTGCGGCGGATGAGTGAGAACCAACAGGAGGCGGGGCGAGGCGACGAGACACCGATTCTCTCGGTTCGCGGATTGGAGAAGGAGTTCTCGCAGGCCGACGGCATCATCGACCGTCTGCTCGGCGCGCCCGGCCCGGTGCAAGCGGTCCAGGGCGTCGACTTCGACATCTACGAGGGCGAGACGCTCGGCCTGGTCGGCGAGTCGGGGAGCGGGAAATCCACCACCGCCCGCTCGGTGCTGCGCCTCGACGAGCCGACCGACGGCGTCGTCTCGTTCGAGGACCGGGACCTCACGGAGCTCTCCAAATCCGAGATGAAGGCGATGCGCCGGCGGGTTCAGATGGTGTTCCAGGACCCGGCCTCCAGCCTGAACCGGCGCAAGAGCGTTGGGCAGATCATCCGCCAGCCCATGGAGATTCACGGGCTCTACGAGGGCGAACGCGACGAGCGCGTCGAGGAGTTGATGGAAACTGTCGGCTTACCGCCCCAGAACAGCAACCGCTATCCTCACGAGTTCTCCGGCGGGCAGCGCCAGCGCGTCGGGCTCGCCCGGGCGCTCGCGGTGGACCCGGACTTCATCGTCGCCGACGAGCCGGTCAGTGCCCTCGACGTGAGCATCCAGGCCCAGATGCTGAACCTGCTCGAGGACCTGCAGGACGAGTTCGACCTGACGCTGCTGTTCATCGCGCACGACCTCAGCGTCATCCGACACATCTGTGACCGGGTGGCGGTGATGTATCTGGGCGAAATCGTCGAAATCGGGCCGGCGACGGAGATCTTCGCGAACCCCCAGCACCCCTACACGAAGGCGCTCCTGTCCGCAATTCCGGAGCCGGTGCCGGAACTCGCCCGCGACCGGAGCGTGCTCGAAGGCGAGGTCCCCTCACCTATCGAGCCGCCGTCGGGCTGTTCGTTCCATCCGCGCTGTCCCGACGCGACCGAGGAATGCACCGAAATCGACCCCGAACTCGAACCCGTCGAGGGCGCGGTCCAGGGCCACAGCGCGTCGTGCATCCACGTCGAGGAGTTCGTCCCGGACGAGGGGGTCCGGGCTGACGCGAAGGCGTTCGACGAACGGTTCAGTATCGAGGGCTTCGACGCCGAGAACCGGGGTGACCAGAATCGGCCCGCAGCGGGCGGGACGGAGGCAGAGTGAGGATTGCGCTCGCCCCCATCGCGCGGCTGCTGGTCACGTTCGCCATCGTCTGGTTCTACCACGCGCTGACGACGCCGTTCGTTCCGAGCGGCTGGCCGCAGACGGTCGTGATTGTCGTCCTGGCCATCCCGACGTGGCTGCTCGTCGGGCGATACCTGTTTCCGGCTGATGGGGACTCCCCGCTTCCCGGCTGGAAGTAAGAACGCTTTCGGGGACCAGCGATTCCGCGGCGCTCGTTGTAACCGGTTTTCGTTTCAGCACCCGGGGTTTACCAACCACGGGAGGCTACTGACAACGCTGATAGGCACGGGGACAAAAATCGGAGACAGTGACGTATTCTGTCGTCTCGTCGGTCCGGAACTCCGCCAGTTTCTCCCGCGGAGAGCTGACTGGGGCGTTGGGAGATTCGGTTACGGTCCTCCCGATTGTCGTCGCCATCGGCGCGCTCACGGACCTCTCGCTCGCGCGGATGCTCCTGGGGTTCGGCGCGTTCCAGGTAATCTGGGGGCTCTACTACGGTGTTCCCGTCTCCGTCGAACCGATGAAGGCGCTCGCGGCGCTGGTCATTGCGGGCGCGCTCACGCCCGACGAACTCGTCGTCGCCGGCCTGCTGGCCGGGGGCGCGCTACTGTTACTCGGGGGAACCGGCTCGCTGGACAGGGTTGCGGAGTACGTCGGCGAACCGGTCGTCCGCGGCGTCCAACTCGCCGTCGCGCTCGTTCTGCTGGAAACCGGCATCCGGCTCAGTCTCGACGCGCTGCCGCTGGCGTTGGTGGGCGTCGTCGCCGCCGTCGCGGTCACGCTCGCGGGCTACCGGCGCGCAAGCGCGCTCGCGGTTCTGGCACTGGGCGTCGGGGTCGCGGTCGTCGGGAACGGAGTTCCGCCAGCCGAGATGCCGGGGTTCAGTACCGTGCTCCCCTCCGCCGCGGCCGTCACTGCGCCGGCGGTCGAAGCGACCGTCGCACAACTGGCAATGACTGTCGGGAACGCGGCCATCGCCACCTCACTGCTGCTTTCGCAGTACTACGACGCCGACGCGACTCCCGACGAATTAGCAAATAGCATGGGCGTTATGAACCTCGTCGCGGTGCCGCTTGGCGCGGTGCCAATGTGCCACGGAAGCGGCGGTGTCGCCGGGAAGTACGCGTTCGGCGCGCGGACCGCTGGCGCGAACGTCGTTCTGGGGAGCCTCTACGGGGTAGCAGCGATGGGGGCCGGCGTTGTCGCCGCCTTCCCGATGGCGATACTCGGGGTCGTACTCGCGCTGGTCGCCGCGGAACTGGGTCGGTCGTCCCTGGGGACGGGGCATCTGCCGACTACGGTCGCCGTTGGCGTTCTCGGCGTGGCGACGAACGTCGGTGTCGCATTCCTGGCGGGAGGGATTGGCTACCTGGTTTTCGAACGTGTGCGTGGTGGCCAGCCGTAGTCCGTCAGAAACAGGAAATTAGCCGTGGTCCGTCCGAAACAGGAAAGGCCGCCCACCCCGTTCCTCCCCCATGGTCGACGAGGTCACTCCAGAGGAACTCACGCAGAAACTCGACGCTGACGAACCGGTCCAGGTCATCGATATCCGGCCGCCGGCCGCGTTCGAGGAGGGCCACATCCCGGGTGCGCAAAACGTCCCGATGACCCAACTTCCCACCAGCGTCGACGACATCGACTGGGGTGAGCAGGTGGTTGTAACCTGTCCCATCGGCCAGTCATCTGTGCAGGCCGCCCGGCTCATCGGGAGCTTCGAGGGCGTCGACGACGACGCCGAGGTTGCCAGCCTGGCCGGGGGGTACGACGCGTGGGAGTACGAACTGGAGCACGGCACCGACGCCTGAGCGTGCTGGTCCTCCCCGACGGCGTCAGGGCGGCGTTACTGGCTCACGCGGAGCGCGGCGGGGACGAGGAAATCTGTGGGGTTCTGGCGGGCGAGTACGGCGAGGAGCGGAGCCGCGTCGTCGCCGCGCATCCGACGGCGAACGTCGCCGAATCGCCCGAGGCACGCTACCGGATCCACCCCGAGGAACTGCTGGCGACGATCGAGTCGATCGAGGGCGCGAACAACGAGGTAATTGGATTCTACCACAGTCATCCGAACGGGCCGACGGGGCCGAGCGAGACGGACGCCGACCGGGCGACGTGGTCGGGCTACTCCTACCTCATCTGCGCGTTGGCGGGGGAGCCGTCGCTCGGGTCGTGGCGCTGGACGGGAAATCGGTTCGAACGGGAAGAAACCCACACTCCGGACTGAACGGCAGGAAATGGACTGGCGAAACGCGCCAGGCGCGTAGCACCCAGGTCGACATCACCCTGCGCGGTAGAAAACTGTTCCTGGAGCGGTTCCCGACCGGGTCGCCAAAGACCTCAGATACCCCAGTATACGGCGACTCCCGCCAGGATTGCGGCGGTCATCGCGGCAAGGACTCTCGGGGTATCGGGAGTCTGTGTGAGAGTTTCGTCACTGCGAACCGTCGTGATGGCGAGAGCGAGGAATCCCACACTCAACACCGCGGTGAGTATCGCGGGTGCCTCCAGTCCAGGACTCAGTGCGAACCGCGCGAGGAAGCCGGCACCGACGAGACCGAATAGCCCTGCCGCGATGGAATCGCGATCCATATTCACAACTTTACTGCCAAATTCAAAAATGTACTGAAGGATTTCAGACGCGGTCAAATGGAACGACCGACCCTATTCAGTATCACAATTCTTCGTAATCTGGGAAGTTCATACCCAGTGGACTTCAGAGAAGTTCATATCCTGTGAACCGGGACGTAGCCACTCGATTCGGAACCTCACGTGGTCAATCCAAATCTACTCCGTCAGATAGCTGCTGGCCTGGGGCTCCGTCGGGTCCGTCGGCACCTCAACCAGCCGGGGTTCGTCGGCGTCGTTCGCGTCGGCGACAGCATCGCGAACCGCCTCGGGCGTCTCCGCTCGCGTCGCTGTCACCGACATCGACTCCGCGAGGGCGACAAAATCCACCGCTGTGTCCGGCCACGCGTAGCTGTTCGGGACCATCCCGTGGTCGCGCTCGGCGCCGTCGCTGATGATGGCGTAGTCGTTGTTCCGGAACACGACCACCGTCACCGGGAGCTCCTCGCTCGCCGCGGTGTGGAGTTCGTGCAGGCACATCAGCAGGCCGCCGTCGCCGGTCAGCGCGACCACGTCGGCGTCGGGATCGGCGGCCTGGGCACCAAGCGCCGAGGGGAGTCCCGTTCCCATCGTCGCCCAGGACCCGGGGTTGACGTAGGACCGCGGCCCCATCGCGGGGAAACTGGCGAGGTCCAGATGCGGAAGCCGCCGGCGTCGGCGGTGACAACCGTTTCCTCGGGCAGTGCCTCCCGGACCGCGTCGAGCGCGCCGGGAGAGGTGAGCGGCGGTTCGCCGTCGACCAGCGTCTCGACGCGGCGCTCGACTGAGCGTCGGAGCCGGCTGGCGACGGTTTCGGCCTGGTGGTCCGAGTCGGGGAGCTCCTCGGTCAGCGCGGCCAGCGTGAGCCGTGCGTCGGCGACGAGACCCACCGCCGGGTCGTAGTTGGTGCCGAGGTCGTCCGGATTCAACGTGACGTGAATCAGCGTTTCCGACACGTCGAGTGACCGGCCCCGCGTCACGAGTTCGTCGAAGTCCGTTCCGACCGCGAGCGCGGCGTCGGCCTCCCCGACGTACTCGTCCATCTCCGGGGTGGTCCCACCGCAGAGCACGCCCGCCGCGAGGGGGTGGGTCTCGGAGATCACGCCCTTGCCCTTGTAGGTCGTGAGCACCGGCACCTCGTACTGCTCCGCGAACGCGACAAGTTCGTCGCTGGCGTCGGCCGAGCGGACGCCCCCGCCGGCGATGACCACCGGCGCATCGGCACTGGCGAGGAGGGTGGCCGCATCCGAGAGCGACTCCATTGTCGGCGATGCGGGGTCGGGCGTCTCGACGGCGGAGTGGTCGCCGACGACGCCACTCGACGGGAGGAACGATTTGGGGATGCCCAGGCGAACCGGCCCCTTCGGCGCCGTCGTCGCCGTGGCGACCGCTCGCTCCACCTCGGCGGCGACGCCCTCGGGGTTCTTGACGACGCGATTCTCCTTCACCACGTTGTCGTAGGTGTCCGGTGGCGTCTCGTGGATACCGTCCCGGCCCCGGACCTCGGGATCTGTTTCGACGGCGATGTGGACCAGCGGCGTGTTGTCGTTGAGCGCGTTCTTCAGCCCGTTCATCGCGTTCATGTCCCCCGGCCCGGGGACGACCACGGTCGCCGCTGGCTCCCCGGTGGTTTCGGCGTACCCCCACGCCTGGTGGGAGACGGCCGTCTCATGGCGCGCCATCACGAACTGGATGTCGTCGCGACCGTCGATGGCCTCGTTCAGCGGCAGCGTCTGCTTGCCGGGGATGCCGAACACCGTCTCGATGCCGTTCTCGACCAGTCGGTCGATGACGACGGAGCCCAGGGTCATACTGTGTTGTGGTGCGGGCGGCGCCAAAACAGTACCTTTCCTGGGCCCGGGGGAGGCAGTCGACGGGTAGTTGCCGACCGTACCAAAGTTCGTCCAGCACCCGCCGCCGAGCAAAGCACTAAGGCGTCGCCCCACACGACGGGGACCATGACCGAGGACCAGACCGGCCCGCTCGACGGCGTCACGGTACTCGACGCCTCCCGGGTGCTCGCCGGCCCCTTCTGCGGGATGCAGTTGGGCGATTTGGGTGCGGACGTCATCAAGGTCGAACGGCCGGACGGCGGCGACCAGACGCGCCACTGGTCGCCCCCCTCGTTCGGCGATTCGGGCGAAAGCTCCTACTACGCGAGCATCAACCGGAACAAGCGCTCGATTACGCTGAACCTCGCCACCGAGGAGGGCCGGGAGACGTTCCGCGACCTCGCCGCCGAGGCCGACGTGGTGCTGGAGAACTACCGCGTCGGCAAGCCGGCCGAGTGGGGGCTGGATTACGAGAGCCTCGCCGCGGAGAACCCCGGGCTGGTGTACTGCTCCATCACGGGCTACGGCCAGACCGGCCCCAAAGCGGACTGGCCGGCGTACGACCTCGTGATGCAGGCCGAAGGGGGCATGATGAGTATCACCGGCGAGGCGGGTCGGCCACCGGTCCGAGTCGGCGTGGCGATGGCCGACCTCGCATCGGGGATGTACGCGACGCAGTCGGTTCTCGCCGCGCTGTTTCGCCGCGAATTTGCCAACGAGGGCGGCGAGCGCATCGACATCTCGCTGTTCGACTCGCTGGTCGGGTGGCTCACCTACATGGGGACGGATACGTTCGCCTCCGACGACCCACCTGCCCGGATGGGCTCCCGCCATCCGAACATCGCGCCGTATCAGGCGTACGAGGCTGCGGACGGCTACATCGTCGTCGCCTGCGCGAGCGAGGCCATCTGGTACCGCTTCTGCGAGGCGCTGGACCGTCCGGACCTCGTCGAGGACGAGCGATTCGAGACCAACGAGGTTCGGGTGGAGAACCGAGCGGCGCTGGAGGCCGAGGTACTCGCGGAACTCGGCGACCGAACCGTCGACGAACTCGTCACGACGTTCCACGACAATGACGTGCCGGTCGGGCGGATTCGGGACATCGCCGAGGTGTTCGAGGACCCGCAAGTCGAGGCCCGAAACATGCTCCAGCGAGTTCCCCACCCGACCGCCGGCGAGATGCAGTTACCGGGGTCGCCGATGCGCTTTGCGGGTCACGACACGGGGGCGCGGCGCCATCCGCCGCTGCTGGGCGAGCACACTGAAGAGGTTCTGGCGGAGCTGGGCTACAGCGAGGAGCGGATTTCGACGCTGCAGAAGCGCGGTGTTCTGTAGGGCCGCCGGTTCACGTTACTCCGCGGCCAACTGCACTGTCTCCTCCATGTAGAGCACCTCACCTGCGTCCTGGTCGGAGAACTCCGCGGCGTCGGCAAGCAGCGCCTCGCCCGCCTCGGAGTCGAACGCCTCGCCGAGGGCGGCCATGTCCCCGAAATAGAGTTCGGCGATGCCATCGTACGCACTCTCGGCAGGGTCGGTCGGAACCGACGTCGTGTAGCGCTGGACGTTCGGCAGGTCCTCGACCAGCGGGGCGTGCTCCTCCTCCCAGTAGGTGACGAACTCCTCGTGACTGAACGACGCTCTCCGGACCAGCAAGACGACCATCTTCACCATACGCGGTCCAGACTCGGGCCCACCTTCGGTCTGTCGGTCGGCCGGTTCAACAGCAGTAATCACGGCAGAATCCGGGGACGGAATAGTAGTGCTAATATGTACCAAGGCCGGTTGATTGAAGTGGATTGGGACAGGGTAACAAGATACGAAAATGGCGACTTCATACGACATTACGAGCGACGTGGAACACGGGTTAGCGACCTGTGGCTCGACGCTTGGCTGCGTCGAAGCTATCGCGGTGTCGCTGCTCGCGGTACTTGCCTGGGCCGGGTTCTCGGCGGGCCTGCTGTACGCACCGCGGGCGAACGTCCGCGGGGCGCTCACCGCCCTCCGGGTCGAGTGTGACCGCGTGGCGGCTGAACGGGACGCGCTGGAACAGTTCACCGACCGGCTCGAGGAGCTGTCGACCACCCGCCTCCAGGGGTCGGCAGTCCAGGAGGCCGGGATCGGCGTCGCCAGTACGTCGTCCCGGCCCACAGCGGACGGGATGGCGAACGTCAAAGCTGCCTACCGCGAGACACTGATGGCCGTCGCCCACTACGACGAGGACTACGGCGAACCGTTCGCCCAGCACCTGGCGAGCGAGTTCGGCGAAGACGTCGCGGGGGCGGTGCTGGCGAACGACCGGCTCTCGCCACAGGTGAAACGGGCACTCCAGACGGCGGCGCGCGAGAGCCGCGTTCAGCGGGAGCAGTACATCGACGCGCTGGAGCGCGAACGCGAGCGCCTCGCCGAGGCCAATCGGATACTCGCCGCCGTCATCGATTGCTGTGAGGCTGTCGACGGCAACCGGCTCCGCCGAGAACCGTTCGAGGAACTCGAGAGCCGGCTGCAACGGCTCGACGAGGAGCGTGAGAATCTCGCCACGACGCTGCGCGAACGCCAGGAACGCCTCCACGACGGCGTCACATTCGGGTGGGACCGTCGCGACACCGAGTCGGTCTACCGCTATCTCTACGAAGACGTCGACGCGACCTACCCAGTGTTGGCTGACGGCACAGAGCTCCTGGAACGGATGAACGACCTCGAGACGCGGTTGACGACGGCGCTGACGTCGCGACTGTAGACGGCTGCCGGCGTCCAGGCAGGGCGCTGAGCAGTTTCCGCAGGCCAGTCGGTGCTCCTCGAAATGGCCGAACACGTCAGTCGCCACGAACGGTTGCGTTGAACACAAGCTTCAACTCGGGGGAGAAGCGGTCGCAACGAAACGCTCAAGTATCCCGCCGATTCACCGCTACTCACCCGACATCTGCAGACCAATCGGCAAATAATCCGTGCTGAACCGACTCACACGGGTATTTCCTCGGACACGGAGGGAGAAACCAGACGAAAGGCTTAAGTCAATCTGGACGGTACCCACATGTGAGACGACCAAACCCCAGACCCATCTGACCCACCCACTTTCATAATGTCCGATAAGGTTCAGCGATACGTAGACGACCGTGCCGGTACAGCCCAGCGAGACGAAGAGACCACCGAGGAGGAGACTGAGGAGGAGTCTGTCGACGAACTCCAGTGTCCCGAATGTGAGGGGAACCTCGCGACAGACACCGAGCACGGTGAAACTGTCTGTCAGGACTGCGGCCTCGTCGTCGACGAGGACAGCATCGACCGCGGCCCCGAGTGGCGCGCGTTCGACAGTCGCGAGAAGGACGAGAAGTCCCGCGTCGGCGCCCCGACGACGAACATGATGCACGACAAGGGGCTGTCGACGAACATCGGCTGGCAGGACAAGG
>CAYXXM010000034.1:0-12485 GCA_964469085.1 uncultured Haloferacaceae archaeon | reverse complement strand
TCGAGGTCCGAGACGGCGGTGCGTACGGCGTCGCCGTCGTAGCCGACGACCACGACGGCGTCGGAGAGGTTGGCATCGAGGAGCGTCCGCGTTGCCAGCCTGACGAGCGGGTCGCCGTCGAGCTCCGCGAGTAGTTTGTTCGCCGTGCCGAACCGCGAACTCGTTCCGCCCGCGAGAACGACGCCGAGAATCGTCGGGGGAGCGTCGCCGGGTCCCGTCCCACAACTGGCCGTACGACCCTCGTCGCGCTCGGTGCCGCTCTCGGGACCGTAGTAGGCGAGTTCGTCGCCGCTCATCGCTTTCCGCGCCCCGATTCGTTCCGGCCACGAACATCCTCTGCCACTCTTCTTGACATATAACAGCGGTTACGTCGAACGCAGCTGTTAACGATATATGGTTCCATTTCAGGTTAATTCCCGGCTAATGCAAACTATTATACTTTCCTACATAGATGTTAATGTTGGGTTGATTGGTGCATGCCAGCGTGTAACATATGAAATTCGACGGAACGTTCGAACTCGAGGATACGACGGTCGACGAGGTGTGGCTCGCTCTGTCCGACCCGGTGCTGATAGAGGAGTCGCTGCCGGGGTGCCAGTTCCTCGTGCGCGTCGACGATCCCGACGTCGATTTCGACGAACTGCGCGACCGAACGGCAGACAGGGACGTCGAACCGACCGGAGACCCGGAAGTCATCGCCGACCGCGCCTTCGAGGAGGGCGGCCACTACGCGGCGCTGATGCAGATCAGCGTCGGTCCCGTGAATCCAACGTTCGAGACGGTCGTCACGATAGACCACCGGGAGTTCCCGGAGATGACCGCGTCGGGCGACGGCACTTCCAGCAACAGCTCGTTCGAGATGTCCTCGGGGATGGAACTCTCCGCGGCCGAGGACGGCGTCGCCGTCGACTGGGAGACGGAAGCCGACGTGTTCGGGAAGGTGGCCCAGATGGGCCAGCGCGTCGTCAATCCGGTCGCGAACAAGGTCGTCAAGCGATTCTTCTCGTCGGTCCAGGAACAGCTCCACGAACACCAACTCGCCGACGTCGCGGCGGCGAACGCGGACGACGGGGACGCGTCCGGAGAACGGGGTCTGGTCGACAAACTGCTCGGCCGCTCCGGCAGCGACACGGAGCGTTAACACCATGACGGACAGAGAGATCACGCTGACGGTCAACGGTACAGAACACGAACTCACGGTCGAACCGCGAACGCTTCTCGTTCACTCGCTGCGGGATGAACTGGGCTACACTGGAACGAACGTCGGCTGCGAGAGCAGCCTCTGTGGCGCGTGCACGGTCCGCGTCGACGGAGATGCGGTGAAGTCCTGCACGCTGCTCGCGGTGCAGGCTGACGGCGCGTCGGTCGAAACCGTCGAAGGGCTGGCCGACGACGGCGGTGAGTTCCACCCGATCCAGGTCGGCTTCCAGGAGGAGCACGGCCTCCAGTGTGGGTACTGTACGCCGGGGATGATGATGGCGGCGACGGACCTCCTCGAGGAGAACCCGGACCCGAGCCGCGAGGAGATCCGTGAGGGCCTGGAGGGGAATCTCTGCCGGTGCACGGGCTACCAGAACATCGTCAACGCCGTCGAGAACGCGGCAGAATCGATCCAGAGCGGTGCCGTCGCGGACGGCGGGGAGGTGCGCTGGCCCGACGAGGGGGGTGACGGGGAATGACCATCGACTCCCTCGACCCCGACGAGGTCGACGCCGCGGACATTCTGGGGTCAGCAATCGAGCGCCGCGAGGACCCCGCGCTGGTCACCGGCGACGCGGAGTACACGGACGACATCCAGATACCGGGGATGCTCCACATGGCCGTCCTGCGGAGCCAGTATGGCCACGCGAAGCTCGGCGACGTCGACACGAGTGACGCGGAAGCAGTTGATGGCGTCGTCGCCGCCTACGCGAACGACGACCTGCACAGCGGGAGCACGCCCGGTGGCGGGTCGTTCTCGCTGCCGACCGGCTGGCTGCTGGACAGCCTCAAGCAGGTCGACCACCCGATACTGGCTGGCGACCGCGTCCGGTACCAGGGCGACGCCATCGCCGTCGTCGTCGCCGAAGACCGCTACACTGCCCACGACGCCGTCGACGAGATCGACGTCGACTACGACCGACTCGACGCCGTGGCGGACCCGAGCACCGCGCTCGCCGACGATGCACCCGAACTCCATGACGATGCCGCGGGCAACGTTGCGTTCGAGTGGGACATCGGCGACGTGGAGAAGACCGACGAGGCGTTCGAGTCGGCGGCACACACCGCGAGTATCGAACTGGAGAACCAGTTGCTCATTCCGAACGCGATGGAGCCGCGGGCGGCGGTCGCGGAGTACCACCCCGGGACCAACGAACTCGACGTGTTCATGACGTCCCAGAACCCCCACCTCCACCGCCTCCTCATGTCGGGGGTCATCGGGCATCCCGAGCACAAACTCCGCATCAAGGCCCCCGAAGTGGGCGGCGGATTCGGGAGTAAGATACACCACTACGCCGACGAGGCGCTGGTCGCGTGGATCGCCAAAGACCTCGAGCGGTCCGTGAAGTGGACGGCGACACGCACGGAGACGTACAAGACGGACGCGCCGGGGCGCGGCCACGTCACCGAGGCGGAGCTCGCGATGGACGACGACGGCCGCATCACCGGGCTGCGCGTGGATACGGAAGCGAACCTCGGCGCGTACCTCTCGACGTTCGCGCCCGCCGTCCCGACGTACCTCTACGGGACGCTGCTGTCCGGCCAGTACGACATCCCCGCCATCTACTGTTCGGTCACGGGCGCGTTCACGAACGTCCCGCCGGTGGACGCGTACCGCGGCGCGGGCCGGCCGGAAGCGTCGTTCCTCGTGGAACGACTGGTCAACCGCGGCGCGAACGAACTCGGGATGGATCCCGCCGAGTTCCGCCGGCTGAACTTCGTCCCCGAGGACGCGTTCCCATACGAGACGCAGGTCGCCGTGGTGTACGACAGCGGCGACTACGAGAAGACACTCGACGGAGCGCTGGAAATGGTCGACTACGAGTCGTTCCGCGAGCGGCAGGCCGAAGCCCGCGAGGCGGGCCGCTACCTGGGCATCGGCTTCTCGTGTTACATCGAGGCGTGCGGGCTGGCGCCGTCGGAACTCGCCGGCCAACTCGGCGCGCAAGCCGGCCTCTGGGAGTCGAGTCTCGTTCGATTCCACCCCTCGGGAACGGTCACGGCGTACTGCGGGACGTCGGGCCACGGGCAGGGCCACGCGACGACGTACGCGCAGATCGTCGCGAACGAGCTCGGCGTCCCCTACGAGGACGTGGAGGTCGTCGAGGGCGACACCGACGAGATTCCCCAGGGGATGGGGACGTACGGCTCCCGGTCGGCGGCCGTCGGCGGGAGCGCGCTCGTCAAGAGCTCCCAGAAGCTCGTCGAGAAGGCTCGGGAAATCGCCGCCCACCAGCTGGAGGCTGACCCGCAGGACGTCGAATTCGAACAGGGCGAGTTCAGCGTCGCGGGCGCACCCGACCGCGCCCTCGGCATCACGGAGGTCGCGGAGGCGTCCTACCTCGCCCACGACATCCCCGATGAGCTGGAGCCGGGGCTGGAGGCAACGTCGTTCTACGACCCGGACAACTTCGTGTTCCCGTTCGGCACGCACGTCGCCGTCGTGGAAGTTGACCCGGAGTCCGGCGAAATCGAGTTCGAGCAGTACGTCGCGGTCGACGACGTCGGCAACCAGATCAACCCGAAGATCGTGGAAGGACAGGTCCACGGCGGCGTCGCCCAGGGCGTCGGGCAGGCGCTCTACGAGGGCGCTGAGTACGACGACAACGCCCAGTTGCTGACGGGGTCGATGCAGGACTACGCTGTCCCGAAGGCGATGCACGTCCCCGAGATGGACACCGCGTCGACGGTCACCGAGAGCCCACACAACCCACTCGGCGTGAAGGGCGTCGGTGAGGCCGGCACCATTGCGGCGCCCCAGGCCATCGTGAACGCCGTCACCGACGCGCTGGAGCCGTTCGGCGTCGAGGGCGTCGAGATGCCGATGACGGCCGAGCGCATCTGGCGGGCGACAAACGACCAGGCCGCGGCGGACGGCGGGACGCCGGATGCTGCCGCGGACGACGGAGGTGAGGAGTGATGTACCCCGACGAGTTCGACTACTACGAGCCCGAGACGATCGAGGAAGCCGTAGAACAGCTCGAGGAGCACGCGATGGCGGAGACGGAGCTGTTGGCGGGCGGCCACAGCCTGCTCCCAGCGATGAAGACCGGGCTGTCGAGCCCCGACGTCCTCATCGACCTCGGTGACGTCGACGACCTCCACGGCGTCGCCGTCGAGGACGACGCGTTGACCGTCGGCGCGATGACGCGGTACAGCGACCTGCTGGACGTCGCGTCGGCCCACGACCACGCCCCGGCACTGACCGCGGCCGTCGAGCAAGTCGGCGACCGACAGGTGCGCAACCGCGGGACGGTCGGCGGGAATCTCGCGCACGCCGACCCCGCCTCGGACCTCGCGGCGCCGGCGCTCGTCTCGGATGCGACGCTGGTCGTCCACGGCCCAGACGGCGAACGGCGGGTGCCCGCCGAAGAGTTCTTCTTCGGCATGTACGCCACCGCACTCGGACCGACCGAGATTCTCACCCGCATCGAGGTGCCATCGGCGACCGATGCCACTGGCGCGTACACGAAGAAGCCGAGTCCGTCGTCGGGCTACCCGATGGTCGGCGTCTCGGCGCTCGTACGGACCGATGGGGACTCCG
Source organism: uncultured Haloferacaceae archaeon (assembly GCA_964469085.1). GTDB lineage: Archaea > Halobacteriota > Halobacteria > Halobacteriales > Haloferacaceae > Halolamina. The sequence goes on along the minus strand of CAYXXM010000034.1, from coordinate 7,741 downwards.
TCTCGTCAGTCCGCGTCGGAGCAAACGGCGTGATGGACCACGGCGTCCGTCTCGAAGCCGTCGAAGACGCACTCGAGGGCGAACGCCTGGACGACGGGGCGATAGAAGCGGCGGCTAGTCGCGCGACCGAGGGCCTCGACACGGACCTGATGATGGACGACCTCCAGGCGTCCGCCGAGTTCCGCGCGCAACTGCTCGACGTGTACACCGAACGAGCACTGCGGACGGCGAGCGACCGCCTCTCGACGCCCGCGGCGGCCGACTGACGAACCGATGGACGACACACCGACGACCGCGTTCGCGGACGCCACCGAAGACGACGTCCGCGCAGTCTTCGAGTCTGAGGACTACGTCGCCGAGGACGACATCGTCACGACGGTGCTGCTGGCGCTGCGGCTCGGGAAGCCGCTCCTTGTCGAGGGCGACCCCGGCGCGGGGAAGACGGAGCTCGCGAAAGTGCTGGCGGCCGGCTTCGGGTCGGAGCTGATTCGCCTCCAGTGCTACGAGGGGTTGACTGCGGAGAACGCGCTCTACGAGTGGAACTACACGAAACAGCTGCTCGCGGTCCAGACCGGCGAGTACCCCGAGCAGTCCGTGTTCGACGCGGAGTACCTGTTGGAGCGGCCGCTGCTGCGGGCGCTGGAAAGTGATGCCGACCGGCTGCCGGTGCTGCTCGTGGACGAAATCGACCGCGCGGACGACGAGTTCGAGGCGCTCCTCCTGGAGGTGCTCTCGGACTTCCAGGTGTCGATTCCGGAACTCGGCACGGTGACGGCCGACCAGCCGCCCATCGTCGTCGTCACGTCGAACCGGACGCGGGCGCTGAGCGACGCGCTCAAGCGGCGCTGTCTGTACCTCCACGTTGCGCCACCGTCCATCGAGAAGGAGACCGAGATTCTCCGCCGGAAGGTCCCGGAGCTGGACGACGCCGTTGCGAGCGACCTCTGTGCAGTGGCCGCGCGGCTCCGCGAGGAGCCGCTACGGAAGCCGCCTGGAGCGGCCGAAACCATCGACTGGGCGCGCGCAGTCTCCGCCCTCCGTGACGGCGACGGAGCGCTCTCCGCGGGAACGGTACAGAACACCATCGGGTGCCTGTTGAAGGAAGCCGAAGACGTCGAACGCGTCGACGACGACCTGCTGGCCGATCTACTCGACGCCGCCGACGGGAGGCGTGCGGAACCATGACCGACCGACCGGTCGCCGTGGACGAACACATCCGCGACGAGCTCGTCGCGTTCGTCAGGGTGCTCCGGCGAGCAGGCGCGACAGTTCCGGCCAATGCCGGGACGACCGCCGCGCGGGCACTCGCCGAAGTTGGACTGGCCGACAGGGCGAGAGCGCGAGCGGCGCTGCGGGCGACGCTGCTCACCGAAGAGCGCGACTTCGGGGCGTTCGACCGGCTGTTCGACGAGTTTTGGCGTCGCCTCGCCGCAGAATCCGACTCCCGGTCATCTCTAGACGTGAACGCGCCGGATGGCAGCCTCGCACCGTTCGACGAGTCGGCCGCCGAGGCTGTGTCCTCACAGGACGGTGACGAGAGCGGCAGCGACTCGGAGTCCAACCTGCCTGTCGCTGACTCGTTCATCAGCGGAGGTGTCGACGTGGGGGACGCGGACGACGTTGCCGACGAGGCGACGCCCGCGAGGTACAGTCCGGCCGGGCGAGCAAGCACCGTCGATGGCGTCGCCACGGCTCGGGAGCGTGCCCTTTCGGCGGCGTTCGACGACCTGACGCGCGCGCTGTCGGGGTTGCAGGGCCGGCGGTTCCAGCGGGGCGCGGACAGCGCGGACGTGCGGCGCGCGCTGCGAGCGAGCGTGAGCACCGGCGGAACCGTCCTCGCCGTCCCGCGGCGGGAGCGGCGCCGGACCGCGGTGCGAGCACGATTCGTCGTCGACGTCAGTCGGTCAGTGCTCGACAGTATCGACCGGGGCTTCCTCGTCGAGTTCTTGCAGCGTGCCACCGGGGAGTGGCGGGACGTGCGGGTGTTCTTCTTCGACGAAGGACTCCGGGAAGAGACCGCGGCCATCGACGCGCCGTCTGCGACACAGGCGATGCAAGCGCTCGAAGACGCGGAAGCCGTCTGGGGTGGCGGGACGCGAATCGGGGAGTCGCTGGCGGCGCTGCGCGATCGCTCGCCGGCGGCCGTCGACCGGCGGACCGTGGTGTTCGTCGTCAGCGACGGGCTCGAAACCGGCGACGTTAGCACGCTCGAACGGGAGGTCTCGTGGCTCGCTCGCCGAGCCCGGCGGCTGTTCTGGCTGAACCCGTTGGCGGCCGCGGAAACGTTCGAACCCACGGCGCGCGGGATGGCCGCCGCGCTCCCGTTCCTTGACGGCCTGTTCGCGTTCGCGAGCCCGGCGGACGTGGCCGAACTGGCGCGGCAACTCCGAACCGCGGGTGTCGGCGGCCGCGTCGGCTACGAGTTCGACACGCGAACCGCCGACCGGCGACCCGACAACCGACGAACGAGGGGGAACTTATGACCACGAACGACTGGAGCGTCCCGGAGACGGACGTCTACGACCGGATTCGCACTGCACTCGACGAAGCAACCGAGGCCGTCCTGGCGACCGTCGTCGCCGTCGAGGGCAGCGCGTACCGCCGGCCGGGCGCGAAGATGCTCCTCAATCCCGATGGCGGCGGCACCGGTAGCATCACCGCCGGCTGCCTCGAAGACGAGGTTCGCGAACTGGCGGACGACGTTCTGGCTGCGGGGCGGCCGCGCGTCGAGACGTGGGACCTGACCGGTGACGACGACGTGTGGGGCCTCGGTGTCGGTTGTAACGGGGTCATCACGGTCCTGCTGGAACCGTTGACCGAGTCGTACCGGCCGGCTGTCGATGCGGGACTCTCGGGACGACCCGTCGGCATCGCCACCGTCGTTCGCACCGACGCTGGCGTCGACGCCGCCGTCGGTGACCGGACGCACTACGACCCCGAGGCGGGATTCGGGACGGACGGCCTGCCCGAATCGGTGCTCGGTGAGGTGGAACCGGCCGCGGAGCGACTCGTCGCAGAAGGTGCAGCAGAGACGGTAACTGCGGAGACCAGCGTTGGGAGCGCCGACGTGTTCCTCGAGGGCGTCCGGCCGCCGCCGGAGCTCGTCGTCTTCGGGTCCGGCCACGACGTGACTCCGGTCGTCGAGCTGGCGAAGCTGGTCGACTTCCGCGTGACTGTCGCGTCGTTCCGCGGCGGGAAGGCCGACGAGCGCCGGTTCCCGCGAGCGGACGACGTGGTGTCCACGTCGCCGAGCGACGTCGACTCGCTGCTCGAGTGGGACGAGGACACGTACGCCGTGGTGATGAGCCACAACTTCGTCGACGACCGACTGGTGCTGGAGCAGCTACTGGACACCGTCGTTCCGTACGTCGGGCTGATGGGGCCACGGAAGCGCTTCAAGGAGATGCACGAAGACCTCGAAGCGGAGGGACGGACGCTCACGGAGCGTGACCGCGAGCGAATCCACACCCCTGTCGGCCTGAGCCTCGGCGGCGACACGCCCTACCAGATCGCGTACAGCATCGTCGCGGAACTTCTCGCCGTCGCCCACGACCGGACGCCCCAGCACCTCACCCGCCGAGAGGGACCCATCCACGACCGCGTCGACGTCCCCACTGAGTGACGATGACGACCGACGACAGTTCGGACGCGACCACGGACGGCACCGGGAAGATGCGCGCCCGGACGTGGAGCATCGCTGCGAACTACCGTATGCCCCGGGAGTACGGGATTCCCACGGCGCCGTCGTTCGAAACCCCTCGCTCCGCTCACGAGGACGCCGTTGCGCGCCTCGTGCCTGCGGTGTTTGCGGGGCCGGGGACGACCGAGGTGGCCTCGTGGATCGCCAGCTCGGCCTGTCCGTGGACGAATCGGTTTCTGGTACTCTCCCAGTGTGGGACGACGCCGCAGTGCGTCGGCTTCCCCGTCATACTGATGCTTCGTCAAAGGCGGAGGCTACCTTCTCCTCGTAGCATCCCCGACAAACGTAGTAATCGACCACCCCGGTCTCGGTTCTGGTATGAATGAGAACGTGGACCGTCTCGGAGAAGAGGACCTGCCTGCTACAGATGCCGCACTGTTCGGTAGGCATCAGCCACTTTATGTTGTCTGTTCACGAGCAACATAGTTTTTGCTACTCCACGTCAGGACAGCTGCGTCCCGCCGGTCCGCCCCACTCGCCGCTGCCGCCCGCCGCGTCGCTTGCGATCGACCATTCCGGACGTACGGGCGCGTTCCGCACCACCCGCGCCTGTTCCGGGCTACACTGCCTGTGCCCTCGACGCCGTCGAACGGGCAACCAACTGTCGCGGGGACGTGTGTGAACTGCCGGCGGACAAGTCGTACCTCTGATCACGAAAAAGCGTCAGGGGGAGTGACTCAGGGTCGCGGTGACCGGCGAACCGTACGGAGGTTACTCCGCAGGCTCGGCGGTCTCAACACCGCCGACGAGGCGCTCCGTGACCTCGTCCGTTGTCGACGTTTCGTGGGCGATGAAGCCGAAGTTGGTGAGCGCGGCCTCGAGCGCTTCCTCGCCCGCCGCGGCCGTCGCGTCAGTGACTGTGAGCACTTCGAAACCGTTCTCGACGGCATCGCGGAGGTGTGACTCGACACAGAGGTTCGCGCTCATGCCGGCCAGCACGAGCGTGTCGATGCCTCGCTGGCGGAGTTGCGTCTGAACGTCGTTGGTCCAGAAGCCGGAGAGCTGCTTGTGCGGCGAGAGGACGAACGTGTTGTCGTCGGGTTCGAGTTCGGGGACGAAGTCGGCGCCGTCGCCCGCGACGTCGAACATCCGCGTGTCGAACATGATCTGGTCGATCGTGTTCAGGTGCTGCCACTCCTCGTACTCCGCGTCGTCGTACTCGTGCGGGGAGTAGATGACGGGAATATCGCCCTCGCGAGCGGCCTCGCGGAGGCGACGGAGTTTGTCGACGACGGCGTTCTCCTCGACGGTCTCGCCGACCTTGTCCCAGACGACGCTCTCCGGCTTCAGGAAATCGATCTGTGGGTCGGTGATCAGTACGGCCGTGCTGTCGGGGTCGAGTTCGAGTTCGGACATGGTTACCTACAGTAACCCACTTTGAGGGGTACGGCAATAAAGGTCAGACAACCGAAAGGTAACCCGGTTACGGGGTGGTAGGGTCGGCCGACACATCGAGTAGCGACGGCACCCCCGATCCGACGACTCGACGATCGGCCCGGTGGCACGAAGACGGGAGGTTCGAGCCGCTGCACCAACGGGCGATAGCTACATGCCCCCGAGCCCGCCGAGAACGAGCCGGACGCCGACTACGGTGAGTAACGCGAGCACGACGCCTCGTCGCAGTCGTTCGCCCACGCGGCCACGCACGCGCTTGCCGAGCGCGACGCCGACCAGTGCGGGGACAGCGGCGGCAACGGAGCCAGCGGCGACGACTGTGCCTGGGTAGAGCCCGAGGATCCCGGCGAGTCCAACCCGGACGGCGTTGAGGCCGAGGAAGACCATCGCCACAACCCCGACGAACAGCCCGTGGGAGAGGTCACAGCTCCGGACGTATGCCACGAGTTGAATCCCGACGTTGGTGCCGCCGAACAGGAGCCCGGAGACGCCGCCGACGCCGACCATCGCCGCGGGGCGCTCGACGAAACAGCCCTCCCGCGCACGCTCCAGGAACGGCAGGGGGACGACCTGCTGGTTCGTCGCGACGAACCCGAGCGAGATAACGCCGAGGCCAACTCGTAGCGGTGCCTCGGGAAGGCGTTCGAGCAACGCCATCCCGACAATGGTCCCGACGAGCGCCGAGAGCAACAGCGGCGCGAACCGCTGTCCACAGGTACGCAGTTGCGTCGCGGAGAGGTCGCCGACGAGCGAGACGTTCACCGCGAGGATCGGGACGATCATGAACACGACCGCGGTCGCCGGGTCGACGACTGTCGCCAGCGCCATCGTCCCGACGACGGCGAACCCGAAGCCAGCGACGCCGTTGACAGCGCCGGCGACGACCACGATGAGCGTCAGCGTCGCGACGAACGTCGGGGTGAGAGATATCGCCACGGAAGGCGGTTCGATAGCCGGCGACTTAAAAGCGGAGACGAGGTTGGGCCAGCGGGACGGATCCATCTCAGCTGTCTCGCCCGTTTCGTTCCGCCCCTCCCGTCTCGGGACCACTGCCGTGCGGACGAGCCAGTACGTTGTTACCCGGTCGGCCTGTATCCTCAGGCGAGGATGTTTGATCGACTTCTACGGTGGCGACACCGGGTACAGCGTCGCATTCGCCGGTTTGATCTCAACACGCTCCTTTCGCGCACCGGTTGGGTTACGCGGCTCGACCGATTCCGGTATGCGACGGGGCTCGTGTCGGCGCTTGCCGTCATCGGCGTCGTCACGGCGCTCTCGAACACGACCAAGCTGCTCTCCTTTCTCCTCTTTCCGCCGCTTGCGGCCGCCACGTACCAGCTGTTTGCCCACCCGGGCGAGGCGTCGTCGTCCCCGCGCAACCTCGTCCTTGGGCTGACGAGCGGCGCCGTCAGCGGCTGGGCCGGCGTCGCCGTCGCGCGCCGTCTCTTCGAACTCCCGTCCGCCGAACCGTTCGTCGTCAGCGTGCCCGCCGCCGTCCTGACGATCCTGTTTACCGGCGTCCTGCTGTGGTTCGTCGATGCCGACCTCGCGCCCTCCTTCGCCGCCGGACTGCTCGTCCTCCTGCTTGACGTGTCGCCCGCAATCTACGTCCTCAACGTGGCGGGCGCGAGCCTACTCGTCGCCGTTGGGTTCCACGGCTGGCAGCAGGTGGTGTACGACCGGCGGGCCGAGCGCCTCTTCGGAATCTCCAGCAGCCGTGGGAACGTCCTCGTCCCCGTACGGTCGGCCGCGGACGAGGCCGTGGTCCGGTTCGGGGCCCGGATCGCCGCCAGCGACGACGCGGCCAAACTCCTCCTGGCGGGAGTCGGCGACGAGGGCGGTATCGACGTCAACGGTGAGGAAGCGCTCGCTCGGTTGGGAAAGACGGTCGAGTCGGAGATCGGCGTCGACTGCGATGTGATCACGGACGACGAGTCGGGCACTGTCGCTCTTTCTACGCTCTCCCGACTTGCCCAGGAGACGAACACCGACCTCGTCGTTGTTCCGTACGAGACCGAGGGCGACCGGCTCGCCCCGTTCATCCGGCGTCTCTTCCGCGGTGATGCCGACGTGATCGTTACCCGCCTCTCCGGGTCACGAACCGGGTGGTCGCGGATCCTGGTGTCGGTCCAGCGAGCAGGTCGAATCGCCCATTCGATGATCGAATATGGCCGGCAACTGGCCGGGCAGTCCGGTCACGTCAGCATTTCCACGTGCATCAGCGACGAACGCGAACGGCGGGCCGCCGAACGGATGTGCTCGAACCTCGCCGAGGCGTTTGCCGGCGAGTTCGAGACCCGGGTGGCGAACGACCGGGTCGAGTCGTACCTGGCCGACAACGGCCCGCGGTACGACCTGGTCTGCGTCGGTGCGGGCACGGACCGCGCGCCCGCGTCCCGGTTCCTGTCGCCGCCGACGTTCCAGCGCCTGAAGGACCTCGATTGCGACCTCGCCATCGTCCATCGAAACTAATTGCCTGACATCGTGGCGGTTGCCCAACCGAAGTCGCTTTTTTCCGTGATCTCACTGTGGCGGCATCGGCGGTGGTGGCGGTGGCGTCGGCGCTGGCGGTGGCGTCGGCGCTGGCGGTGGCGGTGGCGGTGGCGTCGGCGGTGGCGGTGGCGGTGGCATCGGCGGTGGCGTCGG
>CAYXXM010000033.1:0-12588 GCA_964469085.1 uncultured Haloferacaceae archaeon | reverse complement strand
CGACGCTGTTCGACGCCGACGGCACGACCGACATCGACGCCTTCGACGTGGCGACTGCGGACACGACCGGCGCGGGCGACGCCTTCGTCGCGGGGCTGACCGACCGCTGGGTCCTCGGCGACGAGGAGCCGGAGACGGCGGGGCGCTTCGCCGCGGCTGCGGCCGCACTGAACTGCAAGGCCACCGGCGCACGCGGCGGGCTTGCTGACACCCCAGCAGTCCGTGGGTTCCTGGACGACCGTGGGTGAGCGATCCGCCTGAGTTTTCACGTCCGTTCGAGAGCGTTTCTCCCGTTTTCCGGAACCTGCCACTGCTGTCGGCCGGTAACACCGATGTCAGGGAACGGATTTACGTCCGTGGCGCGAACCCGGTAACACGAGACAACCATGGCCGATAACCCAGCCCCGACGCAGGCCGACGAGAGCGATATCCCCGTTACCGCCGCGTCGCCCGACAGCCCAGTCGGCGTCAGCGGCGTCGACCACATCACCCTCATCGGGAGTAACGAGGCGGATACCGTGCATTTCTACCGCGACGTCCTCGGAATGCCGCTGGTGCTGCGCCAGCCGAACCTCGACGCGCCCGACGTGACCCACCTGTTCTTCGACGCTGGCGACGGCCGCATCATCACCTTCTTCGTGAACGAGGACCGGGACACGAATCCGAATCCCACCCGCGCCGGCATCGGCGACGTGCACCACCTTGCGTTCAGCATCGACGGCGAGCGGATGGCCGAAATCGCGGCGGCGCTGAACGACGAGGGGATGCAGTACAACGAGTTCGACCGCGGCGCGTTCCACTCGCTGTACACCCGCGACCACAACGGGTTGACCATCGAACTCGCCGCCGACAAGTTCGAAATCCCCGACACTCGACGGGGGGAGGTGCTCTCCCGGGCCCACGCCAACCGTGTCGCTGCCGGCGACGAGTACGTGAAGGACGAGCACATGGAGGCCGCGCTGCAGGAGCTCGACCTCCCGGTCACCGAGATCGAGATTCCGAGTGCCCCGTCGGGAACGGGCGGGCTGTGAGCGGGAAGCAACGCCAAAAGGTGTCCGCCGGAATGGAACAACTGCCGGTCTGGGACAGGGCGCCTGTCGCCTGAACGGTTCGCGAGGCGTCCGCTACTGCATCCACTGCCGTCGCTTCGGACACGGCATCGTGGACTGTGCCGGCTTGCTCCGTGAACTACGGGATGGTGGTTGCCGGGACTTCGGCCGCTCGGAGCACCGTCTCGGCGGCGCTGCCAAGAATTGCCCGGCCGACGCGGCCCGTTCCATGGTGGCCCATCACCACGTGGTCGTGGCCCTTCTCATCGACGATTCGAAGGATGTCCTTCCCGACGCGGTTGGCGTAGCCGGGGGTGGACATACTGAGGTTCGTTTCGATTGTGGGGGTGGTGTCGACTTCCGCGTCCGAGAGCACCTCCTCGGCCCGTTCGACTACGTCGTTGGTCCCTTCGCCCTCGTAGTCGGTTATGTGGACCACGTGGAGTGTCGCATCGAATCGCTCGGCGAACTCGGTGGCGAACTCGAGTGCTCGGAAACTACACTCCGACCCGTCGATGGGTGCAAGAACATCCATGTTCCACATGTTGCAGTAGGTAGATAATGAACCTTGTTTCGGATTCCACGAGGTGGGAAGGCCACAGCCCTATTGTCTCACGGTCGTCGAGGACGAGATGGAGTCGGCTCGCTGCTGGATAATCAGCTTGCTGACCGCTGAATCGGTCGCACCGCTCACAAACCCTTATCTGGGAAGGCGGGACCATGCCCTCCGATGCGGTGAAAACGGCCCCGGGCACTGCGCGGATGTGCGGCCACGTGCTCGGGCGGCGGTCCTGGTCGCCTGTTCGCCATCTACTGATAGCCCCTGCGCCGGTCAGCGCTCGCGGACCTCGTCGGCTGCCGCGACCAGCTCCCGGGTTCGTTCCTCGCTCACCGGGTCGCCAGCGGACTCCCCGGGTTTGAGGGCGGTGCCGACGATGACGCCGTCGGCGACAGCCAGAATCTCCCCAACCGTCTCGGCAGTGACGCCGCTGCCCACGAACAGCGGCACCTCCAGTCCGAACTCCGCCCGGCGGTCGGCGGCCTGCTCGAGGTCCTCCTGGTCGATGGCGTGGCCGGTTCCCATCCCGGAGACGACGGTCGCGTCGGCCAGCCCACGCTCGACATTGTCGGCGAAGGATTCGGCCGTGAAATCCTCGGCGGCAATGGGCGCCGAGTGTTTCACGTCGTGATCCGCGAACAGCTTCACGTCGACGCCCAGGCGGTCGCGCTCCCGCATCGTCTCGTAGGCCCGCCCCTCGATGATGCCCTGGTCAGCGACGCGGGCGCCCGTATGGATGTTCACGCGCATGAACTCGGCGCCGATAGCCTGCGCGACGGCCAGATCCGCTGCCGCGTCGTTGCGGAGGACGTTGATGCCCACCGGCAGGTCCACTTCGTCGGCGACGGCGCCGGCCGCGCGGGTCATCGAGGCGACCACGTGTTTGGGCACGTCGTCGGGGTAGAACGGCGCGTCGCCGAAGTTCTCGACCATTACGGCGTCGACGCCACCTGCAGCCAATGCCCGGGCGTCGGCGCGGGCCCGCTCCAGTATCGCCTGGCGGTCGCCATCAAACTGTGGCGCCCCGGGGAGCGGGTCAAGGTGGACCATCCCGATTACCGGCTGGCTCCGGTCGAACACAGCGTCGAGGTTCATACGGCGCGTCGGGAGCGGCGCGGCTAATCTCTGACGGAACGGAGCCCGCCGACTCCGGCGCGGTCGAATTCGCTATCTCGGTGTTCTGCGCGCTACTCCGCCCAGAGTTCCGTCTCCGCCCGCAGGTCCTCGCCCGAGACGATTGCGCGAATGGCCGCGACCTCGTCGTCGACCTCCTCCGTGTTCTCCAGTAGGACGGTTTCGCTGGGGAATAGCTGCTCGCCCACCACCAGCCCGTGGTCACGGGCGGTCCCCCCTGTCACCGTCAGGTAGACGCCGACACCGGCCTCGGCGATAGCTGCCTCCTCCTCCTGCCGTTCGTCCGGGTAGACGAACTCGATGTCCGCCACGGCGTCCATCCCGACCACGGCTTCGACCAGGCGCTCGTACCGCGGCGAGATACAGAGTGGCCCCTCGTACGCCTGGAGGAACGCTCGGTCCAGCGCTGTTCCGGGGGGCACCGACTCGGGTGCGGCCAGCAGTGTGTGATACACCGTATCACCGAGTCCCGCGACGACGCGGACGTCCGACTCGGCTGGGTCGATACGCTCGTTGACGTCAGCGAGGTCAGCCACCCCGTCGGGACCGAGCGTCACCACCTCCTCGAGCACGAGGTCCGCGGCGTCGAAGCCGAGCGCGAACTCGTGGGTCCGGAGCGCACGGAACGGCTCCTCGCGGCCCACCAGATGCACCGGTCGCCCGTCGAGGTCCACCTGCAGACTGTCGAAGACAATCCGGCGGGGCTTCTGGGGTCGGTCGTCCCGAAGCAGCGTGAACTCTGGCCCGCGCGTCGGCTGGGAGTACTCCGCCAGCCGCCCGTAGCAGTCGGCCTCGGCGGTCTGTTCGCCTTTGGTGATGGCTTTCTCGTAGCGAAGCACCGACGTCACGTCGTCGACGAGGCCGGCGGCTTCGGCGTCGTCGGCGAGCGTCGCCACCCGCTCCAGCACCGCCTCCAGCGGGCGTCCCTTCCGAGGAACCGCGATGGGGACCGGTTCGGTCATTGCACCAGCAACGAGGCCCGGCCGAAAAGCGGTTGCGGAACCGGACGCGCCGGGTCGGGGGTCGCCGGTTCCTCGTCAGAGTGAAAGGTCGATTCTGTCCCCGATTTCCAGGATCTCGAGTTGACGGGGATGCTCGAACGAGGCGGCGTGCTGGTGGAGCACCGTCGGGTCCGCAGTCATCCCCTTCCACATGTCCCAGTGGGTTGGGACCAGCCGGTCCAGCTGGAGGGCGCTGGCGGCCTCGATGACCTGATTCTCGGTACTGTACCACCGGGTATACCTCGGTTCTCCCGACTCTTTGTCCGGTAGCATCCCCGCCGAGCCGAACGCGAGGACGCCCAGGTCGATATCGAACTCGGTTCCCAGTGCCGCGAACGACGACGCCGGCCGGGAGTCGCCGGGGTGGAACACCGTCGAGGCGTCGTGTTCGAAGACGTAGCCCACCGGATGCTTGGCGTCCGGGTCGTTCACCTCGACGACGTGGACGGTGAACTCCCCGACCTCCAGCACCGCGCCTTCGGCTACCTCGCGAAACTGGTCGGCCTCGAGGTTCCAGCGGTCCTCCCAGGCCTGCGCCTCGCGTGCGGCCGACATCGACGCGTCCGGCGCAATGAACTCCGCCCCCGTGTTCTCCAGAATCGGTGCCTGTGACTCGCCGTGGACGTGGTCGCTGTGCTCGTGGGTGGCCAAGACCGCGTCGGCCTCGGTCACGTCCTCGGGACTGAACGGAACCGGAATCATGCGAATCGTCCGCGGCGGATCACCTGTCCCGAGATACGGGTCGACGAAGAGCGTCGTCCCCTCACGGCCTTTCAGGATGATGCCGTTACAGCCAAGGTACCAGAGCGCCACGCCGGCCGGGTCGGCGTCCTCGACGGCCCGCAGGAGCCAGTCGTCCCAATCACTCGTGGTCATGGACTGGTCTGAGGCGGCGTCCTGCATAGCGGTTGTGGCACAGCCCGATGTTGTACATCGGCCCGAAGAACCTTGCATCGAAACGCGGAAACCGGGCGCTGCCGACCTCCCGATGATGGAGTCGGGAACCGTCGCGATTGCCGCGTTGGACGGCCCGTTCGACCTGCAGGCCACGCTCGAAAGCGGCCAGTCGTATCTCTGGGAGCGCGCCGACGGGCCGGAGTACGCGGCGCCGGCCGGCAACGACGGCGATAGCTGGTACGAGACGGTCTTGCCGGCGACGACGCGGCTCACCGAGCGGCCGACGCTGATCCGGGTTCGGCAGGTCGGCGGCGTCGACGACGGCCGGCTGGAGTGGGAGGCTGGCGGCGCAGTCGTCGAGGGTGACGGGCCATACGAACCGACCGAGCCGGCAGACGGCGAGGCGCTGCTCACCCACCTGTTACGGCTCGACGATGACCTCGAGGCCATCTACGACGCGACCGCCGAGGAGCCGCTGGTCGAGCGAGCGGTCGAACGCTACCGCGGGATGCGGCTGGTGCGTGACCCGCCCTTCGGTTGTCTGGTCTCGTTCATCTGCTCGGCCCAGATGCGCGTGGCCCGAATTCACGCGATGCAGCGCGCCCTCCGGGCCGCCTACGGCACCCCGGTGGCCGTTGGCAAGCGGACGCTGCACGCCACGCCGACGCCCGAGGCACTATCGGCCTGTTCCGAGGACGAGCTCCGTGCGCTGAACCTCGGCTACCGCGCTCCGTACGTCCAGCGAACCGCCGAGATGGTCGCCGATGGCGAGGCCCACCCGTCGGCTGCGCGCGGAGAATCCTACGAGACGGCTCGCGAGCAACTGACCCAGTTCGTCGGCGTCGGCGACAAGGTGGCGGACTGTGTACTGCTGTTCTCGCTGGGCTACCTGCAGGCCTCGCCGCTGGACACCTGGATTCGGACGGCCATCGAGGACTACTTCCCCGACTGCGAGACGGGAAACTACGCCGAAACGTCCCTGTCGCTCCGGGAGCGACTGGGCGGTGGACTCCCGGAGAGCGACGAGGTGTTCGGCCAGAGCGGCGCGGCGGCGTACGCGGGCTACGCGCAGACGTACGTGTTCCACCATCTGCGAACCGGCGGGGAGTAGTCCGGAACACACTGGGTAAAGTTTCTACAATTTTTAAACTTCTTAAACATTGTGAACTTCCCAACCATCTCCAACTTCCCACATGGCGCGCGTCGCCGGGCGAACGGTAAAGGCAGCGACACCACAACTCCCGTGCATGTCCAGCACACCGTACGGAGAGTGGGCCTCGTCCATCTCGGCCGCGGATGTCGCCGCCGACACGCTGCGGTTCGGCCCGGTAGCCATCGACGACGGGGACGTGTACTGGCTCGAACGGCGGCCCGCCGAGGAGGGCCGTGGTGTCGTCGTCCGGGCGGACGGAGTTGACGCTCCCCCGACGGAGATAACGCCGACAGACGCCGACGTCCGCACGCTGGTCCACGAGTACGGCGGCGGCGATATCGCCGTCCACGATGGCACGCTTTTCTACGCTCGATTCGAGGACCAGCGCCTCTACCGCGTTGACGCCGACGCGGTCGCCGCGGGCGACGGCGTCGAGTCACCCGAGCCCTCGGCCATCACCCCCGAGCCGGATACCGAGCGCGGGTTGCGATACGCCGATATGGAGGTGACACCGGACGGTTCGCGCCTCTTTGCGGTTCGCGAGCGTCACGAGGGCGAGGACGGGGGCTCGCTGGACCGAGCCGGCGACGAGGACCACGCAGTGACCGAACTCGTAACGCTCCCGGCCGACGGGAGCACTCCTCCGGAGGTCGTCGCCAGCGGCCACGACTTCTACTCGTACCCGCGAGTATCCCCCGAAGGTGACCAGTTGGCATGGACGACCTGGGACCACCCGCGGATGCCGTGGGATGGGACGGAGCTCCACGTTGCCGCCGTGGGTGCCGACGGTGACCTCTCCGCGGAGCGGGTCGTGATGGGCGGCCCCGAGGAGTCGGTGTTCCAGCCGGCCTGGAGTCCCGCCGGGCAACTCCATGCCGTCTCGGACCGGTCCGGCTGGTGGAACCTCTACGCCGTCGACGCCGACGGCGAGGCGGAACCCAGAAACCGCACTCCCGAGCAGGCGGAGTTCGGCGTCCCCCAGTGGGTGTTCGGACTCTCGACGTACAAGTTCCTCGACGACGGTCGGATTGCAGTACTTCGCAACCACGAGGGAGAGGGCTCGCTCTGCATGCTCGACGGGGACGACAACCTGACCGAGTCGGGCCTTCCGTTCGACGCGTTTCCGCGAGCCCAACTCGACTCGGACGGCGGCACGCTCGCGTTCGTCGGGGGCGGGCCGTCGACGCCGGCGACGGTGGCGCGCTGGGAGCCGGGTGCTGGTGATTCGACCGGGCTTGACAGACTCCGGCGGACCTTCGAACTCGACCTCACACCAGAGGCCGTCTCCGAGCCAGACCATCTCGTTGTGCCCACGCGGGACGGCGAGACCACCCACGCGTTCTACTACCCGCCCCGCAATCCGGAGGAGACGGCACCCGAGGACGAGCAGCCGCCGCTGGTGACGATGGTCCACGGCGGACCAACCAGCCAGACGCTGCCCGTCGCGAACCTGAACGTACAGTATTTCACCTCGCGCGGCTTCGCCGTCGCCGACGTGAACTACCGCGGCTCGACCGGCTACGGTCGCGAGTATCGCGACGCGCTCAAAGGTGCGTGGGGCGTGACCGACACCGCGGACTGCATCGACACGGCGGAGTACCTCGCGGACACCGGTCGGGCAGATGGCGACCGACTCGCCATCACCGGTGGGAGCGCCGGCGGCTACGCGGTGCTCTGTGCGCTGGCGTTCCACGACGCTTTCGACGCCGGCGCGAGCTACTACGGCGTCGCGGACCTGGAGGGGCTCGCGACCCATACCCACAAGTTCGAGTCGCGCTATCTCGACGGCCTGGTTGGGTCGCTTCCGGCCGACCGCGAGGTGTACGAGGCCCGGTCCCCGGCGTTCCACGCCGAGGATATCGACGCGCCGCTGCTCCTCCTCCAGGGCGGGATGGACCAGGTGGTCCCCGAGGCGCAGGCCGAGCAGATGGTCGACGCACTGGTCGAGACGGGGACGCCGTACGCCTACGTGCTGTTCCCCGAGGAGCGCCACGGCTTCCGCACCGCCGACGCCAGCCGGCAGGCTCTGGAGTTCGAACTCGGCTTCTACGGCGAGGCGTTCGGCTTCGACCCGGCGGATGCCCTCCCGGATCTGGAACTCCATCGCGGCGAGCGGGCGACGGTGGAGATGGGAGAGTAGCGGGCCGAGTCAGGCCTCGGGGTTCGCCGGTTCGACCGGCCGATACTCCGACAGCTCCCTCCGCTCACGACCTCTGGTAATCGCCCTCGGACAACAGACCCACACCCACTCACGACCACCGGCAACTCCCCCGTCCGCACCAACCCCTAAGGTTGCCCCGACCGACCAAGGTGACAACGACGATGTCCGAACACGAGATCACGCTGACCGTCGACGGGAAGCGGGAGACGGCGACGGTCGCAGCCCGTCGGCTGCTGGTCCACGCGCTGCGTGACCAGGGGTACACCGCACCAAACGTGGGCTGTGAGTCGGGGAAATGCGGCGCCTGCACCGTCGAGATGGACGGCGACGTGGTGAAATCCTGCTGCCTGCTCGCGGTGCAGGCCGACGGCGCCGACATCACGACTGTCGCCGGCACCGAGGGCGCGCCCGAGGGGTTGGCGTCGACGGCCGATGCCGGGGCGGCGGCCGATGCTGAGGTGGCTGCCGATGCCGGGGTAACAGCCGGAGACGCTGCTGGCGACGATG
This sequence comes from uncultured Haloferacaceae archaeon, assembly GCA_964469085.1. Lineage (GTDB taxonomy): Archaea > Halobacteriota > Halobacteria > Halobacteriales > Haloferacaceae > Halolamina. Next base: position 4,127 of record CAYXXM010000033.1, on the reverse strand, counting down.
TCGCGGTAGACCTCGGGCCCGTCCAGGAGAGCTTCCACCAGGAGCACGGCCTCCAGTGTGGCTACTGCACGCCGGGGATGGTGCTCACCGCCCGGGAACTCCTGGCCGAGAACCCCGACCCGAGCCGCGAGGAGATTCGCGAGGGCCTGAAAGGCAACATCTGTCGGTGCACCGGCTACACCAACGTCGTCGACGCCGTCGAGGACGCGGCGCGAACGCTCGAATCGCTGGAGGCCGACGGCGGCCCGACAGTACCGGGCAACGAACCCACGGTCGAGGGTGAGGACTGATGTTCCCGCCCGCGTTCGACTACCGGAAACCCGCCGACCTCGACGCGGCGCTCGGGGCGCTTGCTGCGGACGACGCGGTCCCGTTAGCGGGCGGGCACGACCTCGTCCCGAAGCTGAAAAACCGGGAGGAATCGCCCGGCACGGTCGTCGACCTCGGGGCGCTGGACGAACTCCGCGGCGTGGAACGCGAGGCGGCAACCGACGTCACTGGAACAGCGGACCGCGTCAGCATCGGCGCGCTCACGACGTACGCCGACCTGCTCGACGCTGACCCGGCGGGCGTCGATGGCCTGCTCGACGCGACCGCTGCCGTGGGGGACACGCAGATACGCAACCGCGGGACGGTCGGCGGGAACCTGGCCGCGGCTCACCCAGCGAGCGATCTCCCGGCGGCCGCGCTGGTCGCCGACGCCACCGCCCGTCTCGTCACCCCGGGACAGGAGCGCATCGTCGCCGTCGATGAGTTCTACGAGGCCGATGGGGAGACTGTCTGTCACGACAACGAACTCCTCACGGAGCTCATTGTCCACACCGAACCCGGGAGCACCAGCGCGTACGCCCGGAAGACCCACCCGGCGTCGGGCTACGCGGCCGTGGGCGTCGCCGCGCAGGTCGACCTCGAGGGAACGACCATTGCGAACGCCGGCGTCGCGGTGACGGGCGTTCGCCCGCGACCGACGCGGCTCCAGGCTGTCGAGGAGCAGCTCGTCGGCATCGACGCCACGGCGGACGACGGCCAGGTCGGCGCGGCCACAAGTTCAGCCGATCGGGCGTTCCACCCCGACCGGGTTCGTGACGATTACCTCGTCTCCGCCAATCAGAGGCTTCGGTTGCTGCCCAGCTACAGCGAAGCGGCCGTCACGCAGGCGCTCGAACGGGCCGTCGAGCAAACGGGGGTGAGCGCCTGATGGCCACCGAGGACCGCGACGTGGTAGACGCAGAGGGGTTCGACCCCGACGCGGAGCCCGAAGCGGTGCCGGGCCACGTCGGCCAGTCCCGGAAGCGCCGGGAGGACGCGCCGCTGCTCCGCGGGGAGGCGACCTACACCGACGACTTCGGCGGCCCGGAGACGACGGCGCTGGCGTTCGTGCGCTCGGACATCGCCCACGGCCACGTTGCGAAAATCGACACCAACGACGCGGAAGCCAAGGACGGCGTCCTCGCCGTCTACACATGGGACGACCTTGCCGACGGCGACGCGCCGATGGTGCTGCCGGCCTCGACCGAGCCGCTGGACTGCGAGGTTCCCGGCCACCCCGTGCTCGCACGGGAGAAGGTGCGCTACGACGGACAGCCCGTCGCCGCCGTGGTCGCCGAGGACCGCTATCTCGCCGCGGACGGCGTGGAGGCCGTCGAGGTAACGTACGACGAACTCACCCCGGTAACCGACCCAGAGGTGGCCGCGAGTGAAGCCGGGCCGACGCTCTACGAGGACGTGCCCGACAACGTCGCCGTTTCGGCGGAGATGGGTGACGCGGACCCGACGGCGGACGCGTTCGCGGCGGCCGACGAGGTTGTCTCGGTCGAGTTGGAGAACAACCGACTGGTGCCCAGTGCGCTCGAACCACGGGCTGCACTCGCCAGCTACAGTGCCGACGAGGGGCTGACCGTGACGATGTCGAGCCAGTCACCCCACGGCCACCGGCGAAAGCTCTCGCACACGCTCGGCCTGCCGGAGCGAGAGATTCGCGTCATCTCGCCGGCGGTCGGCGGCGGCTTCGGTCACAAAGGCCACCACCACCCCGGCGAGGCGATGGCCGCGTGGGCCGCCCGGGAGCTGGGCCGAGAGGTCAAGTGGACGGCCACGCGCTCGGCCAACTATCGGGAGGGGGCCCACGGCCGCGACCACCGGACCGAGGCGGAACTCGCACTCACGGCGACTGGCGAGTTCCTCGGACTCCGGGTGGAGACGTTCGCGGGTGCGGGCGGCTACGCCCTTGGCGGCGGCGCCGCGATGCCGGCCTGGTACGGTCGCCTGCTGTCGAGTCAGTACACTATCGACGCCATCCACTGTGAATCCACGGCCGTGTTCACGACGACGGCGCCCGTCCACTCCTACCGCGGCGCGGGCCGCCCGGAGGCCATCTACGTGACCGAACGGCTCGTCGACGTGGCCGCCGCGGAGTTGGGTCGCGACCCCGTTGAGCTCCGCCGACAGAACCTGATTGGAGCGAACGGGGACGATTCCGAGGACCCATTCCCCTACGAAACGCCCGTCGGTGCGACCTACGACAGCGGGGACTACGAACCGGTGCTGGACGAGGCCGCCGAGGCCGTCGCCGACGAGCCCCGCGACGGCGCGCGCGACGAGGACGGCCGTCTCCGCGGCGTCGGCATCGCTGCCTACACCGAGAGCACCGGCGGCGGCTTCGAGAGTGGTGTCGTCCGGGTTCACCCGGACGGCAGCGTCACGGTCACGGCAGGGACCCACGACCACGGGCAGGGCCACGAGACGACGTACGCGGCCATCGTCGCCGACGAACTCCCGGTAGAGATGGCGGACATCCGGGTCATCGAGGGCGACACGGCGAAAATCCCGACCGGGACGGGGACGTTCGGCTCCCGGAGTACCATCGTCGGCGGCAACGCTGTCGCCGAGAGCGCCGCCGCAGTCCGGGAGAAAGCCCGGCAGGTCGCGGCAACGAAGCTCGAGGCCGACCCGAGCGCCGTCGAACCGACGGCGGACGGCTTCGCTGCCGGCGGGGAGCACTGCTCGTTCACCACGGTGGCGAGTGTGGCCTACGGCCGTGGGTTGCCCGAGGAGCTTGAACCGGGACTGGAGGCGACGACGTTCTACGAACAGGCAGACACCGCCTACACGTTCGGCGCGCACGTCGTCGCTGTCGCGGTGGATCCGGCCACGGGTGAACTCTCCATCGAACGGTACGTCGCCGTCGACGACTGTGGCGTCCAGGTCAACCCGCAACTCGTCGAGGGTCAGGTCCAGGGCGGCGTCGCCCAGGGCCTTGGCCAGGCGCGCTCGGAACTCGCCGCGTACGACGACGACGGCCGACTCGACGCAGCGACGATGCTCTCCTACGGGCTGCCGCGGGCGGGCGACCTCCCGGACATCGAGACTCGCGTGAGCGAGACGCCGAGCCCGACCAACGCGCTGGGCGTGAAGGGCATCGGCGAGGCCGGGACGGTGGCAGCGCCGCCCGCGCTGGTCAACGCGGTGACGGACGCGCTTCCGGGCGTCGCCCATCTGGATATGCCGCTGACTGCCGAGACGGTGGCTGGGGCGCTGGCGGAGGACGCGACGGAGAACTCGCGGTGAAAACAGCAGTCGACCAACACGCGGTAAAAAACGCGTTTCGACCGACTCAGTCGCCCGCGGCGTCGGCGATTTCGGCGTCGATGATCTCGCTCTCGCCGAGGCCCGCGTGGAGGTGGCAGGCGGCCCGGCGGTCGCCGTCCAGCGCCACCGTTTCGGGCGTCTCGGTCTCACAGACCGTTTCGAACTCCTCGCCCAACAGCTCCGCCGCGCGCCCCTGCTCGTCGTCGAAGACGTGGTCGAGACTCTCGACGAACACCGCCTCGGCATCGGGGTCGTCCAGTTCCTCCGGGATGCCGAACTCGGCCCTCGTGGCGTCGTACAGCTGTTGCTCGGTCACCGTCGACTCGGGGATAGCCCGCTCGGTGGCGACGAACTCGCGGATTCCCTCGGGGTCGATGCCCTCGCCCTGGAGGCGCTGGCGGTAATCCATCACCTTGCGCCAGGCGGTCTGTTCGAACTCGTAGCCCTCCGGCTGGATGACCGAGGGACAGCGCGTGTGGAACCGACAGCCTGCAGGCGGGTCCTGCGGGCTCGGCACGTCGCCAGTGAGCTGTGTCCCG
>CAYXXM010000032.1:0-12639 GCA_964469085.1 uncultured Haloferacaceae archaeon | reverse complement strand
CCGACGGCGCGGCCTCGAACAACGACCTCGACATGTTCGACGAGATGCGCGACGCCGCGATGGTGGGGAAACTCGGTGCCGACGACGCCGCCGCGGTGCCCGCCGACGCGGTGGTGCGGATGGCGACCCAGGGCTCGGCCGAGGCGCTGGGCATCGACGCGGGGCGCATCGAGGCGGGCGCGAAGGCCGACATCGCCGTGCTGGACCTGGACGCCGCACATCTGACGCCGGAGCACGACCTGGTGAGCCACCTGACGTACGCCGCCAGCGGGAGCGACGTGCGGCACACGGTCTGTGACGGCCGGGTGTTGATGCGGAACCGCGAGGTGCAGACGCTGGATGCCCCAGCCGTGCGGGAGCGGGCCGAGGCGCAGGCGGCAGAGCTGGTCGCGAGGGTGGAGTAGCCCAGGGGCTGGCCCCCGAGTGGGTTCCCGAGAATCACCGTCGGCGGTTTCTCTCACCGACGCCACGGAGGCCCGGGAGATTCCGCTATAAATCCGGTTCCACGTGGGGCACAACCCCTATGGTCGTCACGCCGTGTGGGTGTGGCATGTCGGAACAGTCAGGTCGCGGGCTCTCTCGCCGGGACCTCGTCAAGGCGGCGGTCGCCATCGGTGGCCCCTCCGCACTCGCCGCGTGTGCAGACCGCGAGGGCGTCGACACCGGCGCCGAAACCCCGTCGTTCCCGACGGGAACGAATCCCCGTTCGCTCCCGGACAGCCAGCACGCCTGGAGCGACTATCTCGTCACCGACCGGTTCGGGAACACGGTGAGCCCCCAGCACCAGCTCATCCTGTTGCTGGACTACGTCGGCGAGACACCACCGACCGACGCCGAGCGCGAGGCCGTTGCGACCGCGCTCGAGACGGTCGAAGAAGCCGTCCAGTGGGGCACTGGCCCGACGTCGGATACGGTCCAGAACGAGGGGCTGCTGTTCACGCTCGGCTACGCACCCAGTTACTTCGACAAGGTCGGCGAGTCGCTTCCGTCGTCGATAGACCTGCCGCCCGCTGCCGACCTGATCGACCGACTCGGGGAGGACGCGGAGCCGGACGAGCACGACGCCGCGTTCGTCCTGACGAGCGATTACGGCTCACTCGTTCTCGCCGCAGAGGCGGCGCTGTTCGGCGAGCGCGACCACCTCAACGGCACGCCGGTCGACGCCACGCTCGAGGGCGTCTTCGAGCGACGCACCCGTCGAACCGGGTTCATCGGCCGCGGGCTGCCGGCCGAACGGCTGGACCACGAGGAGATTCCGGAGAACGCCCCCCTCTCGATGGGGTTCAAGTCCGGGTTCCACGACAACATTCCCCCAGAGAGCAAGGCGACGATTCAGGACGGTCCGTTCGCCGACGGTGCCACGCAGCTCGTCTCCCGGCTGGAACTCGACCTCGACGCCTGGTACGACCGTGAGCACGACGAGCGAGTGTCACTGATGTTCAGTCCCCACCACGACCCCGACGAGGTTGGCACGGCAGGCGTCAACCTCGCTCAGGACAGCGGCGTGAGAGAGGAGATGACCGAGGACCTCGAAACCGAGGCGCGTGACCACGGCTGCCTCGGACACACCCAGAAAGCGGCGGCAGCCCGGGACGACGAGTTCGACCCGGTCATCCTTCGGCGGTCGGAGTCGGTGGCGACGGATACGGACCCTGTCGAGTTCAACTTCACGTCAGTCCAGCGCGGCATCGAGGCGTTCGCCAGCACGCGGGAAGCGATGAATCGGTCCGAGGCTGACGACGTCCCCGAGGAGTGCCGGGGCATCCTCCACTTCATGGAGGTACTCGCCCGGGCCACGTACCTGCTCCCGCCCCGCCGCCGCCGCGCACTACCTGTCACCGGACGGAGCAGATGAGTACCAGACAGCAGCTGTTGGCGATAGTCGCAGTCATCGTCCTCCTTGTCGCGGCGAGCGTTGCGCTCGTCACACTGTCCGGGTCGGGTGAACGGGCCGGTGAGGACGCGCTCCAGTTCCGCGAGGTGAGTTCCGCAGTCGGGGTGGAGTACACGACGACCGGCAGCGACCTCGGAAACGGCGACGGGGCGGTGTTGGTCACGGACTACAACCGTGATGGATGGCAGGACCTCCTCCTGCTCGGTGGTGAGGAACCGGCGCTCTACCGGAACAACCGGAGTGGCGGCTTCACGAGAACGGACGCGCTCCCGCCCGTCGAGGAAGACCAGTTGAAGTCGGGACTGTTCTTCGACTACGACGACGATGGCTGGCAGGACCTGCTGTTGCTTCCCCGCCACGGCTCCGCGGTGTTCCTCGAGAACCAGCAGGGCACGTTCCGCCATGCATCTGTCGGCCTCGACGTCAACCTGACCTGGGGGACGTCTGCAGTTGCTGCCGACCGCGACGGCGACGGCTGTCTCGACCTCTACCTCACACAGAACGGCGACTGGAGCAAGCGCGTCCCGAACCGCTCCAGCGACAACCCGACCGACCCCGACAACGGTGAACCGAACATGCTGTTCGACGGCGACTGCGAGTCGTTCGACCGCGTCAACGGGACCGGTGTTGACGGTGCCCGCTGGAGTCTCACCGCATCATTCATCGACCTGACGGGTGACGGCCGGCCCGACATCCACGAGGCGAACGACTTCAACTACGACCGGCTGTACGTCAATCAGGGCAACGGCAGCTTCGAGGCCCGCCGCCTGCAGAACACGAACCGGCACGCGATGACCTCGGAGGTCGAGGACGTGAACGGCGACGGGCGTCTCGACGTGTTCGTCACGAACATCGAGTTCGAAACCCCGGGCGAGGTGTGGGCGATTCGGAGCGGGTTCGAGATGGTCAACCGGGGCAACAACCTGCTCGTGAACCAGGGCAACGGGACGTTCGACGACCGCGCGACAGCGTACGGCGTCAGGCGTGGCGGCTGGGGCTGGGCGGGGAACCTCGCTGACTTCGACAACGACGCCGATCTCGACCTCATTCACGCCACCCAGACGTATCTCGTCTCGGAGGACGAGAACTGGCGGGAGGTCACGACCGCTCCGGCACTCTGGGAACGGACGGATGGCACCTTCGAGCGCGTGAACGGGACAGCACGGGGGCTCACCCCAGCGAACGGTCGCGGGCTCGCGGTGCTCGATTTCGACCGTGACGGCGACCAGGACGTCGTCGTCGCCGATACCGAAGGCAGCTTCAACGTGTACGAGAACGTCGGCGCGGCCGGCAACTGGCTTCAGGTTGATGTTCGTGCAGCGGACGGCGTCGTCCAGGGAACTCGCGTCGCCGTTGTCGCGGCCAACGAGACGCAGGTTAAAGTGCGGGACAGCGAGGTAAACTTCTTCTCACAGAGCAGTCGCGTGTTGCACTATGGCGTCGGCGACGCCGAGCGGGTCGACGTGCGCGTGACGTTCCCGGACGGGACTGTACGGCGATTCGACGACGTTCGCGTCGGGCGGCGCGTCGTCGTCTCGAAGAATGGGTCGATACAGTCGGCCGGGAACTGACGCGGCACTGTCTGTACTGGCTCACTCGGGGTCCGACGGGTCGTCGACCCAACTGTAACAGCGGTAGACGTCCCGGTCATCGGTGAGCATCGCGAGCGGAACGAACCCCTGCTCGCCGCGGGAACCTACCTTCTCGGCCTCGGCGTCGGCGACGAACATCGCCTTCGCCGAGAGCCGGAACGTGAACTCGAGTTCGCCCCGGTGGTCGTCGTCCGGGTCGAACGACACCTCGACGTCCTCCGGCGCGATGCCGAGCGTCGTGAAGCCGTCTGGCGTCTCGATACCGAGGTCGTGACTCGAGAGCGCATTGGCGAGGTCGGTCGCAATCGTCCCCATCTCCTCCCGGTCCGGCTCCGTCGAGAGCTCGAACGCCCCGTCGTCCACGGTTCCGTCGTCGAACGCGATGGTCGGGTAGTGGAGGTCTTCCTCGGGGAGCGCGTGACCAGGGTCGTCGCCGTCGGGTATCGATTCGTCGGTCACCGCGTCAGCCTGGTCGTCGTCTGCATCAGTCACCGGCGTACACCTCCTCGGCGAAGTGACAGCGCGTTTCGGCGTCGTCGACGGAGTGGACCGCCGGCACCTCCTCGCGACAGCGGTCCTCGACAGCCGGACACCGAGTGTGGAACACACAGCCGGACGGGGGATTCACCGGGCTCGGTGGGGCCTCCTGGAGGATGATGCGGTCAGTGCGGCCCCCTGGGGACACGTCCGGAATCGCCGAGAGGAGCGTCTCCGTGTAGGGGTGGCTCGGCGTCTCGAACAACTGCTCCGTCGGCGCGACCTCCATCAGTTCCCCGAGGTACATCACGGCCACCCGGTCGGCGATGTGCTCGATGACGTTCAGGTCGTGGGCGATGAACAGGTAGGTCAGATCCAGCTCCGTCTGCAGCTCCATGAGGAGGTTGAGGATCTTCGCCTGGACGCTCACGTCCAGCGCCGAGACGGGTTCATCCAGCACCAGGAGGCGCGGGTCTAGTGCGATTGCACGGGCGATGCCGACACGCTGGGCCTGTCCGCCCGAAAGCTCGTTCGGGTACCGACCGGCGAAGTTCGGCGGCAGGTTTACCGTCTCCATCAACTCCTTTGCACGGGCCTCGCGCTTCTCACGACCCCAGCCCGCGGCGTGCATCGGTTCCTTGATTGTCTTGATGACCGACTGGCGCGGGTCGAGGCTTCCCTTCGGATTCTGGAACACCATGCCGATCTCCGAGAGGGTTTCCTGGTCGCGGGCGGTCGCGTGCGGGAGCGTGCGACTGTCGAAGCGAACCTCTCCCGCAGTCGGCTGGTGGAGTCCGTTGACGACGTTCGCGAGCGTCGATTTCCCACTCCCGGACTCCCCGACCAGCGCGAGAGTTTCGCCCTCCGCAATCGACAGGGAGACGTTCTGGACGGCTTTGAGATACTCGCGGGTGCCGAGCAGGCCAGCGATTATCGAGTCGTCCGTCGGGAACTCCTTGGAGACGTCGTCGAGTTCGACGAGCAGCTCTGTCGAACTCATGAATCACCTCCGTCTGTCCGGACCCCCGCCTCGCCCTTGACGTGGTCCAGGTGACAGCAACAGGCCGTGTGCCCGTCGCCGCACTGCGTGTCGGGAATCTCGTGCCCGCGGCAGGCCTCGGTCGCGTACTCACACCGCGGAGCGAACGGACAGCCCTGGTTCGGGTCGACGAGGTCCGGAACGTCGCCCTCGATGACGCGAAGCGGTTCCTTGCGAGACGTGTTCTGGGGCATACACGAGAGCAGCGACCGGGTGTAGGGATGCTGGGGGTCGGTCAGGACCTGCTCCGTGCTGCCGGCCTCCATGATCTCGCCGCCGTACATCACGAGCACTCTGTCACAGACCTCCGCGATGACGCCGAAATCGTGCGTGATCAGGATCATCGACATCCCCAGTTCCTCGTTGAGTTCCTGCAGCCGGTCGAGGATCGCGGCCTGGATGGTGACGTCGAGCGCGGTGGTCGGCTCGTCGGCGATGAGCAGGTCCGGCTCCCGGGCCAGCGCGATCGCGAGCATCGCCCGCTGGCGCATGCCCCCGGAGAACTCGTGGGGATAATCCAGCAGTCGCTCCTCCGGATACGGAATCCCGACCTGCTCCATGAGTTCGACGACGCGGTTCCGGTTCTGGACCCGCTCGCTCCTGTTGCTGACCAGCGGCAGGTTGAGGTAATCGAGCAGGCGCTGGGATTCGGGGTTGTGATGGACCTTCAACGACTCCTCGATCTGTTCGCCCACGGTAAATACCGGGTTGAGCGACTCCATCGGGTCCTGGAACACCATCGCCGTCCCGTCGCCGCGGATGCGACGCAGGGTTCTGTCGTCCGCCTCGGTCATCTCCGTTCCCGCCATCCGGATCGACCCATCGGCGATACGGCCGGGGTCCTCGAGCCGGATCAGCGAACGGGCGGTGACGGATTTCCCGCTCCCGCTCTCGCCGACGATGCCGACGACCTCCCCGCGTTCGACGGTGAAGGAGACGCCGTCGACCGCGTGCACAGTCCCCGCACGCGTGTCGAACTGGGTGTGGAGGTTCTCGACGGTGAGGATCGGGTCCTCGCCCGTCATAGGCCTTTGTCCTCCACGTCGCCCACGTCTTTCGGGTCGAGGACGTCACGCAGGCCGTCACCGAGCAGATTGAACCCGAGGACGTTGATCATGATCGCCATGCCGGGGAAGTTGACGATCCACCAGGCGGTCGTGACGTAGTCGCGCCCGCTCGCGAGCATCGTCCCCCACTCCGGCGTCGGGGGTTGCGCGCCCAGTCCGAGAAACGACAGCCCGGCCGTTCCGAGGATGACGTAGGCCATGTCCATCGTCGCCAGGACGATGACCGGCGAGATGACGTTCGGAAGCAGGTGGCGCACGAGCAGCCGGGGTTTCGAGACGCCCATGAGCTGTGCCGATTTCACGAACTCCTTTTCCTTGACCGAGAGCACGCTCCCGCGGATAACCCGCGCGTACTGCGTCCAGCCGACGACCGCGAGCGCGATCATGATGTTCGTCAGGCTCGGGCCGAGGACCCCGGCGATCACGAGCGCGAGGAGTATCCCCGGGAAGGCGAGCAGAATGTCCACCAGCCGCATCAGCGCTTCGTCGATCCACCCGCCGGCGTAGCCGGCGATGACGCCGACGGTCGTTCCGATGGTCAGCGTGATAGCGACGACGGTCACCGCGATGCGCAACGAAATCCGCGCGCCAAAGAGGATACGGGTGAGGATGTCTCGCCCGAGCTGGTCCGTCCCCATCGGGTGGGCCATCGACGGTGCGGCGAGTCGGTTGAACAGGTCCTGTTCGACCGGTGTGTACGGCGTCAGGTGCGGCGCGAACACTGCCCCGAACACGATGAGCCCGACGAACACCGCGCCGACGATGTTGAGGCGGTTCGAGAGGAACTGCTCGACCTTTCTGGAGTTCCGTATCGAGACGAGTCGCTCGAACAGCTGGCGGCCGGAGACCGAGCTGTCGGGTGTCTCGCCACTCATTCACCGCCACCCCCCTCGAAGGTGATGCGCGGGTCGATATATCGGTAGGTCACGTCGACGGCGAAGTTCGTCACGACGAAGATCACCGCGATGATCAGGACGAGCCCCTGGACCACCGGGTAGTCGCGGTTGAACACGGACTGGATCAGGAGGTTCCCCAGACCGGGCCGCTGGAAGACGATTTCGACGACCACAGCGCCGTTCAGCACGTAGCCGAACTGGAGCCCGATGATCGTGATCACGGGGATCATCGCGTTCCGAAGGGCGTGCTTGTAGATGACGATGCGTTCGCGTAGCCCCTTCGAGCGCGCCGTCGCGATGTACTGTTCGTCGAGCACTTCGAGCATCGACGAGCGGACGAGCCGCGTGATGATGGCGGCCATCCCGGTCCCAAGCGTGATGGCCGGGAGGACGAGCTGGTCGAGTCCACCCACGCCGTACGTCGGAAACAGCCCGAGCTGGAGCGAGAACACGATGATGAGCAGGTAGCCGAGCCAGAAGTTCGGCATCGATATCCCGAGCAGCGCGGCGAACTGGCTGAAATAATCGGGGATTTCGCCCTGGTGGACGGCGCTGATGACGCCGGCCGGGAGCGAGATGAGGACGGCGACGGCCATCCCCGCGACGGCGAGTTCCAGCGTCGGGATAGCCCGGTCAAGTATCAATGTACTCACCTTCGTCTCCTGATAGTACGACTCCCGGAAGTCGCCGGTCATCACCCCTGTTACCCAGTCGACGTACTGGACGACTATCGGGCGGTTGAGACCGTTTTCCTCGCGGAACGATTCGACGTCTTCGGTCGAGGGGACCTGGCCCATCTGCTGCTGGAGGATCGTTCGTGCGGGATCGCCCGGCGTCATGTACATCAGGCTGAAGGTCAGAATCGAGACGCCGACGAGGACAAGCAGTACTGTCGCCGACCGCCGAATGAGGAACTGAAGCATCTGAAAGATGAACCGGGTGGATTACTCGAGGTGCTTGGTGTCGGGCCAGCGGACCATCTCGTTGATGGGTCGCAGGTCCAGCCCCTTGACGTCGCTTCGCGCGGCGACGACGTACTCCTGATAGGTGAGGGGAACGACCGCAGCTTCCTCCTCGACGATGATCTGCAGCGCCTGTTCGTACTTCTGTTCTTTGACCTCCTTCTCGGCGGCCTGGAACCCCTCGTCGATGAGCGTGTCGACCTCGCCGCCGGGGTTGTAGACGCCGGTCCCCTCCTCCTGGTAGAGCCGCTCGTTGACGTCACCCTCCGAATGGAAGGTTTCGTAGATGAGGTAGTCGGCCGCGCCGCTGTTCGATCCGGAGAGTTCGAGAATCAGGTGGCCGTCACCGTTTCTGGTGGCGTCCTCGAAGGCGGCGTCTTCCAGTTGCTGGATCTCCACGTCGACGCCGATCTCCTTGTACCACTGCTGGAGCGCGGTCGCTATCGTCTTCCCGTCGGTCGTGTCGCTGCTGACGAGGAACGTCAGCGTCTCGCCGTCGTAGGATGACTCCTGGACCAGCGACTCCGCTTTCTCCATGTTCTGGGCGTACTCCGGCAACTTCTCGTGGGCGGACCAGTAGATCGACTTCGCGACCGGCCCCCGCGCCGGGAGACCGACGTTGTTCATCACCGTCTCCACGAGCGTCTTCTGGGAGGTCGCGTAGTTCAGCGCCATCCGGAGTTTGACATCGTCGGTCGGCGTCTTGTAGTTGTGGAGTCCCACGTACATCGCCCCCGGGGAGGTCTGCTTGCGGATCTTCGTCGACTCGTTCTCCCTGAGCGAGTCGATCTTCGAGCCCGGCGGCGAGTACGCGACGTCGACCTCGTGGTTCTCGAGGGCCAGCGTCCGCGTCGTCGGGTCCGTGATCACGTTGTAGGAGATGTTCGCCATCTCCGGCGCGCCGTTCCAGTACTCATCGAACTTCTCCGCCTCGACCAGTTGGCCTTTCTCGCGGTTCGTCACCTGATACGGGCCGGTGCCGATAATCTCGTTCTCCTCCCGGTTCCGGTCCGGATGCTGGACACACGCCATGTTGTGTGCAATAGTGCCGGGCAAGGACGGGAACGGGTCGTTCGTCTCCATCTCCATCGTGTACTCGTCGACCTTCCGGACGTTCTCGGGGTTGACGTGCCACCAGCCCGGCGCCCAGGACCATTCGTTGAGAATCGTCTTGAACGACCAGACAACGTCGTCGGCGGTCAACTCGTCGCCGTTGTGGAATTTGACGCCCTCACGGATGCTGAACTCCCACGTGGTCTCGCTGGTCGCTTCCCAGTCGGTGGCCAGCCACGGAACGAGCTCCATCTGGTCGCTGACCCACATGAGGGGTTCGAGGATGTTCGTGTAGTACGGCGCGACCCCGCCGTAGACACCCCACACGCCGGCTGTTGGGTCGGTCGGCAGGGCAACAGCAAGCGAGTCCTTGAGCTGTTCCTCGGCGACGGTCGGCGTTGCCGTATCCGTCTCCGTACTCGTTCCCGTCTCGGTCTGATCGGTTTCCCCGGAGCCGGAGCCTCCGCTGGAACAGCCAGCGATCGTGACCCCCGCACCGGCAACGACACCACTCAGCAGTTTTCTGCGTGAAACGCTATCACTGTCCATCTCTACGTCTATGCTATACAGTAACAACCAACAACGTACTGTACCCTTGTGGAGTGTTATTTAAGTAGGCTGCCGGTGAGGTCCGTGGTGTCAGCTCACCGGTGGTTTTCGCGTGACGGGCCCTGGGTTCCACTCCTCCAGTATGGAACCATTCACTGTTCCACTCCTCCAGTCCGGAACCATTCACTGTTCCACTCCTCCAGTATGGAACCATTCACTGTTCCGGATACGGGGTGATTGTCGTGACAACTGACTCGATAATCTTGTTCTCGGCTCGACGAAGGTGTTGTTCTGCCGTCCGTCGTTCGATTCCCATCGTGTCCGCAATCTCGGCGGTCGTCGTCGAGCGCGGAATCTCGTAGTAGCCGTGCCGGAACGCGAGGAGGAGAACCTCGCGCTGGCGAGGGGAGAGTGTCGGGAGCGTATCCCCGAGCGTGAGCATCGGAGCATCGTGAGCGAGGCCGTTCACCTCACTTTTCGATTCGACGACGACGTTCGTCTGCTCGACGAGGTCGCGGTAGATTGCCGTCAAGTTCTCCGATTCGAGCGCGAGGATGCGACACGTCTTGTAGCCGCGGTGGTACGTCAACGGTGGTAACATCAGACAGCCGTGGCGTGCCAGAAACGTATCGACCATCGTCACCTCGTGGCGCTCCAGGCAGTTCTCGGTGATGATTATCTCCTCGTTCGCTTTCGACATCGCTTCCCTGACCCCGGTGAGTTCGTCGATACTCCGGAGAATCGAGTGGTCCGGGTCACCTCTCACCCGCAGCAGGTCACAGTGGTCATTACACCAGAGCTCGATGCTCGCATCCACGCCGCTGGTGATGTCGGCGAATGCACCCCGGCCCTGGATGCGGAACGTCGCCATGTGCATCAGCCTGGCATATCGACCGCATATATTTAAAACCATTTCCATATGCCCATTGAACGATGATACGTGCGGCTACCCTGATTGTGAAATATGGACGATCCGACGGTCCCCGAGGCGCGCCGGTCGACCGGGGATGGCGACAGGGATGCTGTTCGGGTCACGGGGGAAGCGCTGACCCCCCACGAGGTCGCCGCCGTCGCCCGTGGTGACCGTTCCGTTGTCGTTCCCGCTCCCGCGCGTGCGAGCGTCAGGGACGGCCGGGAGCGCATCCGCGATATCGTCGAGAGCGAGGAGACAGCCTACGGACTCAACACGGGATTTGGCGACCTCGCGGACACGGCTGTCCCGACCGACGAGGTCGAACAGCTACAGCAGAACCTTCTCCGGAGTCACGCCGCCGGCGCCGGAGAGACGGTCGATGCGGAGACCGTCCGGGCAATGCTCCTGGCACGGTTGAACGCCCTCGTAATCGGCAGTTCCGGTGTGCGCGAGCGCGTCATCGATCACCTCGTCGCGCTGCTCAACGAGGCTGTTCACCCCGTGGTCTACTCGCGGGGGAGTCTCGGCGCGAGCGGTGACCTCGCGCCACTGGCGCACCTCTCGCTCGTTCTCATCGGCGAGGGGGAGGCGACCATCGACGGCGAGCGCCTCACGGGCGACGACGCGCTGGCGAGAATCGGTCTCGACCCGCTCTCGCTGGAGCCGAAAGAGGGACTTGCACTCATCAACGGCACGCAGCTCACGACCGCGATGGCGGCGTTGCTCGTCGTCGACGCCGAACGGCTCCTCCGCGCAGCGGACGTCGCCGGGTCGATGACCACTGAGGTGTCGATGGGCACGACCACACACTGCGACCCGGCCATCCACGAACTCCGCCCCCACACCGGGCAGGCGGTGAGCGCCCGGAACCTCCGCCGCCTGACCCAGGACTCCGCCGTGGTCGACTCCCATCGGGACTGTGACCGTGTACAGGACGCCTACAGTATCCGGTGCCTTCCGCAGGTCCATGGCGCCGTTCGCGACGCGGTGTCACATCTCCGTGATGCAGTTGAAACCGAACTGAACAGCGTGACCGACAACCCACTGGTGTTCGCCGCTGCCGACGTCGACAACAGGGCGAACGGCACCGAACGGTCTGCGGTTCTCTCCGGTGGCAACTTCCACGGCGAACCGCTCGCGCTCCGGCTCGATTACGTCACGAGCGCACTCTGTGAACTGGCTGCAATCAGCGAACGACGGATGGACCGGCTCCTGAATCCGCAGATCCAGGAAGCGCATCTCCCGGCGTTTCTGGCTCCCGAGCCCGGGACCCAGTCAGGCCTGATGATCGCCCAGTACACGGCCGCCAGCCTGCTGAACGAGATTCGGTCGCTCGGCCGGCCGTCGATGGACAACACGCCCGTCAGCGGGAATCAGGAGGACCACGTGAGCATGAGCGCCCAGTCAGCAGATCACGCCCGGACGGCGATTGAGAACGCTCGCGACGTCGTCGCTATCGAGCTCGCCTGTGCCGTGGAAGCGGCCGAGTATCTCGACGACGGCCTCCACCTCGGCGTGGGGACGAGCGCCGCAAAGCGGCTCGTTCGAGAGGAGTTCCCGCCACTCGACGGGGACCGAGAACTCCAGTCGGTGATTGACTCGGTTTCCCAACTCCTCGCGACCGGGGCGGTCGACGCGGCCGTCCAGGCGGTACTTGAGGAGCCGGTCGAATGACCGACACTGCCCCGGTCGACCTGGATGCCCGAGCGACCGAAACCGTCCGGAGGCTCCTCCACGAGCAGGAGCTGGACCCGGATTCGGCTGGCCTCCGCCTCGCCGTCGAGCGCGGCGGCTGTGCCGGACTTTCCTACACGTTCGCGCTGTCGGCAGAACCGGAACCGGGCGACGTGGTCTGTGAGTGTGACGGCGTCCGCGTGTTCGTTGATTCGGCGAGCGAGCGGTATCTCGCCGGCTCGGAACTGCGTGTCGAATCGACTGCCCACGGGACCGGGTTCACGATCGGCAACCCGAACGCCACCCAGGTATGCGGTTGCGGCCTCTCGTTCAGGTAACCTGTCCGTCATCGTGCTCTACCACGGAGTCGCGCGCGGCTGACAGTGGTCGCGGATTGAACTTCGGAGTGACGTGGCTGACCGTTGGCGCCTTACACGTTCCGAGTGGCGCGGATGGCCGTCGTCGCGTGATAACCGTCCAGAGTGGCGCGACTGGCCGTCGTCGCGCCACACTTTCGAACCGC
>CAYXXM010000031.1:0-12774 GCA_964469085.1 uncultured Haloferacaceae archaeon | reverse complement strand
GATGACCGACGCCAACATCCCCGCAATCATCCCGATGATGAAGCCGGGGGTGAACAGCGGCAGCCCCCACTGGAACGGGTAGATTGGCTGGAACAGCGGCGCCTGCCCGACGGAGGCGAGGTTGACGTAGCCGGCCGAGCCAGCGGTGTAGAAGCCCGTCACCGAGAGCACCGCCGCGACGACCCACGCACCCGCGATACCCAGCAACACCGGATAGAGCCGGAACGAGCGGTGGTAGCGGTCGAGATACTGCGAGAAGGCGATGATGAGCACCATCGTCAGTCCGACCAGCCACCAGTTCTGCCCGGTCCCCGGTGCTCCGAAGTTCGGGTTCCGAAGCTGTGGAACATTGAACAGCGCCAGGCCGATGAGCGCGATGACCGGCGCGATGACCACCGGCCCCATGTGGCGTTTCAGCCAGCCCATGACGCCGAAGTAGCCGATGAGTACCTCGACGAGTCCGGCGACGATGACCGCGCCCATCAGCTCCCGGAGCATCAGTTGATAGCCGGCGCCTTGCGAGGCGAGGACGCCGATGATGGCCAGCGCCGGCGCGAACATCGAGAACGTCCCACCCTGGACGATGGGGTAGCGGTTCCCGACTGTCGTCTGGGCCAGGGTCGCGATACCCGAGACAATGAAGAACGTCCCGATGAGGCGTCCGACCTCGCCGGGGGCCGCTTCGAACATGCCCATGGCGCCGGCCAACCCGAGCGGGATGGCCACCGTCGCGCCAATCATCGTCAGGTAATGCTGGAAGCCGAGCAGAATCGACTCACCGAGCGGTGGCTTGTCGTCGATTCCGTACTCCAGGTCGATGGATGCCTCGGGTTCCGGCTCGACGCCGGGTCCCTCGGGCGAAAAGTCCTTTTCTACCTCCTCGAACTCGTCGTCAATCGGGTCGTCGTCCGGTTCGTCCGAACCGCTCATTCGGACCCCCCGTAGCGCCGGACCCGTGGTGTGGTACTCTCTTCCATGAGTCGCACCAACATAGGCTGCAGAAACTGACTTAAGGGTTTCGGTGGCGGGGAGTCTGACCGGGATAGGGCGGCCGTGTTCGACTCGCCAGCAGGGGAAGCTATTTCTTGCCGCTGTCGCATGTGAGAGTATGCCGACGGCTGACAGCTTTGCGGTCCACGCGGCGTTGAACGTCCGGGTCCCGATGCGAGACGGGGTGGAGTTGGCGACCGACATCTACCGGCCGGCCGACCCGGAGACGGGCGAGCCAGTCGACGACCCGAAGCCGGTGTTGGTCGACCGGACACCCTACGGCAAGCGCGGCCGGATGGAGCGCCACGGGGAGTGGTACGCGAAACGCGGCTACGTCGTCGCCATCCAGGACTGCCGTGGCCGGTTCGACAGTGACGGCGAGTACTACATCTTCGTCGACGAAGCGGAAGACGGTGCGGACACGGTGGAGTGGCTGGCCGACCGCCCCTACTGCGACGGCCAAGTCGGCACATTCGGCACCTCCTACGGCGCGTGGGTGCAGTCCGCCCTGGCGACCCAGGACCCTGACGGCCTGGCGGCGATGTTCGTGAACCAGGGCGCCGCCAACGGCCGGGAAGCCACGTTCCGCCACAACGGCGCGTTCGAACTCCGCTGGCTCTGCTGGGCGCTGACGCTCGGCGGCGGCTTCGCCAAGCGAGCGCTGGCGAACGAGGAGATCCAGCAGGCACTCGCGAACGTCGACACCCGCGAGTTGCTCGCAGACGGCCCACTCACCCGCGGCGAGTCGCCGCTGAAACACATCCCCAACTACGAGGAGTGGGTGTTCGACATCATGGAGTCCGGGAGCGCGAGCGACGACCTCTGGCAGTCCCCGGGCATCAACTTCGAGCGACACGCCGACGATGCGGCGGACGTCCCGACAGTCTATGCCGGCGCGTTCTACGACTCCTACACGAAGGCCACGTGCGACAACTTCCGCCTGCACGCCGACCGCGCCGAGAGCGACCAGTACCTCCTGCTCGGCCCGTGGACCCACGGCTGGGACAGCTATCCGCTCCCGTCCTGGAACAAGTCCTACTCCGGGGAGGTGGCGTTCGGAGACGCGGCGCTCCGGAACTACCAGGAAACGCGCCTGAATTTTTTCGACCACTACCTGAAGGGCGAAGACACCTGGAACGACCAGCCCACCGTCGAGTATTTCGGAATGGGCACCGGCGCCGATGGACAGGCGACCGACGGCCAACCAACTATCGGCGGCAAGACGGCGCCCGACGGCCACCCGGCCGGCAGCGGCCGGACGACCACCGACGACCGACTGTTCCACGGCGGCGACTGGCACGACGCCGCGGAGTGGCCGCCAGCGGGGACGGAGTTTCGAACGTTCTACGCGCACGCTGACGGAACGCTCTCGCCGGCGGCGCCCGACGCGGATGGCGGGAAAACCACCTACGACTTCGACCCGGACGACCCGGTGCCGACGCTCGGCGGCAACTGTTCGAGCTACATCACCTACGAACAACGGGAGGAGAGCCTGCTCGAGTACCCGCTCGGCGAGCGGAAAATCGAGGACATCACCGGCCGCGGCGGGTTCGACCAGCGGACCAGACCGGACACCTTCGGCGCCGAGCCGCCATACGGTCCCCTGGAGCAACGAAACGACGTGCTGGTGTTTCGGACACCACCGCTGGAGCAGGACGTGACCATCGCAGGCCCCATTCGGGTGTCGGTGTTCGGCGAAACGGACGGCCCCGACACGGACTTCACCGCGAAACTCGTCGACGAGTACCCGCCAACCCGCGGGTTCGAGGGCGGGTTTGCGCTCAACCTCTCGGACTCCATCTGCCGCGGGCGCTACCGTGGCTACCGGGAAGAACCAGACCTACTGGAACCCAACGAGGTGTACGAGTTCGAGATGGAGCCATATCCGACGGCGAACACGTTCGCGGCCGGCCACCGGATTCGACTGGACATCTCCTCGTCGAACTTCCCGCGGTTCGACGTGAACCCCAACACCGGCGGCCCGCTCTACGGCGACCGGACGTCCCGGGTTGCGAGGAACTCCGTTCACCACAACGCCGAGCACGCGACGCGTATCGAGCTACCGGTTCAACCGGAGTAATCGCCAGTCTGCCCGCCACAGCCGGAGTCACTCCAGGGCAGCACCGCCTCCGGACGGCGATTAGGCGTGTGGAGCCACGACAAGCTTTTTGAGGGGGCTCCCGCACTGTTGGGTATTCACATGGTAGGCAGACAACCACCACGACGGGCCTCTCGCTGCCGATGAAGCCGGCAGCGTTCGAGTACCACCGACCCGCGACGCTGGGGGAGGCGTGTGACCGTCTCGCCGAACTCGACGACGCGGAGCTGATGGCTGGCAACCAGTCGCTGGGAATCATCATGGCGAACCGGCTCGCGACGCCGGACCACATCGTCGACATCAACGGTGTCGACGAACTTGCTGGCGTTACCATCGACGACGAGTCGATAACGGTCGGCGCCTTGACCCGCCACCGCGAAATCGAACAACACGAGCGCCTCCGGGAGGCCTGTCCGATGCTCCCGCTGGCAGCCGAGCAGATCGCCGGGCCCGCAGTCCGGAACATGGGCACCCTCGGTGGCTCTCTCGGGGAGGCCGACCCCGCCGGCAACTATCCCTGCTGTGCGGTGGCACTCGACGCCGACCTCGAGCTTGTCTCCGCAGACGGCGAGCGAACTGTCCCCGCCGAGCAGTATTTCATCGCCTACATGTTCACGGACCTGGGCGAGGACGAACTCATCCGCGGCGTCGAGATCGACCGCTCCGCTTTCCCGACCGACCGGACCGGGATGACGTTCCTCGAGCAGAAGGCCGCTGCCCAGACGTGGCCGACCATCTCCGCGGCGACGGCGGTCCGCGTCGACGACCCCGATGCGGACGCCCCCATCGTCGAGGAGGCCCGGGTCGCGCTGGCGAACGCCGCCGACGTTCCACTCCGCGTGCTGGCCGCCGAGGAAGCTGTCGAGGGGGAACCCCTCTCGGACGAGACGCTGTCGACGGCGGCCGAGGAGGCGGTCACGATGGCCATGCCCGAAGGCGAGATGCACGCCGACCAGGAGTACAAGGAGGAACTCGCCGGCGAGTACACACGCCGGTCACTGCGGTCCAGTTACGCTCGGGTGACCGGCTCGGAACAGGTGGGTCACCAATGATGGGCCAATGGTTCAGAATGATGGGGGCAATGATTCACCGATGATGGAGTTCGACGGCGCGTTCACCTCGGACCACGCGAGCGAGACGCTGTGGCACTACTTCACCGACCCGGATATTCTGGAGGAGGTCGGCCCCGGCGTGGAGTCGATGACGCTGGTGTCGCCCTCGGAGATTGAGGCCGTGCTCTCGGTCGGGGTGGGAAGCATCAAGCCCACGTTCGACGTCGACGTGACGGTCACCCGGACCGAGCGGCCGGAACTGCTGGAGATGCAGGTCGGCGGCGAGGCCTCGCGCAACTCCTTCGAGGCCGTGGCGCTGATGAACCTGACCGAGAACGGCGACGACAGCACCACCTGCGAGTGGGAGGCGAGAACTGACGTCTCCGGATTGCTGGCCAGCCTCGGCGGTCGGGCGCTCCGGAGCGTCACCGAGAAACTGGTCACCGACTTCTTCGAGGACCTAGAGGACGTCGTGGCGGACGGTCGGGACGCCGAGTCGAAACTGGAGGCGAATCCAGACGCGGAAGCAACGCTCCAAGAATAGCGGCCTCGCAGGTGGCCCCAGTGTCACTCCTCGGTCTGCTCGCGAATCCGCTCGCGGAGCCTGTTCGGCGCGTTCGGAATGCGGTCCGAGACGACCCCAAGCTCCGAGAGCGCGTCGTTGATAGACGCCGAGATGCTCGCGGGGGCGTCAATCATCCCGCCCTCTCCAGTCCCCTTCGCGCCACTGGCGGTGAACGGCGAGGGCGTCTCCTGGTGGTAGAGCGCCATCTCGGGGACGTTCTTCGTGGAGGGAAGCAGGTAGTCGAAAAAGGTCACGGCCTCCGGCTGGCCGGAGTCGTCGTAGCCGAACTCCTCCAGCAGCGCGGCGCCGACACCCTGTGCGATGCCGCCGTGGGCCTGTCCCTCGACGATGGTCGGGTTCAACTGCGTGCCACAGTCCCGGACGGAGTAGAACTTCAGAATCTCCACCTCCCCCGTCTGTTCGTCGACCTCCACAATCGGCGCGTTGGCGGCGAACGCCGCAGTCGGATAGACCGGATACTTCCCGGTGAACGCCGGTTCGAAGGCGTCCTCGTCGAGCGCGGGGTGGTCGTAGTCGTAGCTCACGCTCGTCAGCCGAACCTGCCGGCCGGCGTCGAGTTCAGCCAGCGCTTCGAGCGAGAGTCGGTCGTCGCCGTACTCCACACCACCATCCCGGTAGCTCACGTCGTCGGCGGCGATGCCCCAGTGCTCGGCGCCGAGTTCCCGACAGTTCTCCCGGAGTGTCTCGCCAAGCCCTTTGGCGGCGCCCGAGAGCATCACCGCCATCCGGGAGGCCGCCGCGCCGTACTCCGTCGGCGCCGCGACGGAGTCGAGATAATCTACCTCGATGTCGCTGGGCAGCAGTTCGAGTTCGTCAGCCAGTAGCTGGGTGACGATGGTCTGGTGGCCCTGGCCCGCTGAGTCGGTGGCAAGGAAGGCCGTAATCGAGCCGTCCATCCGCAGCTCCGCCCGGAGATGCTCCGGGAGTTCGGCGACCTCGTCCATCTCGCGCTCCTCCAGGGCGTCCCGGTCGCTCCGCTGGTGGTCGGTCCAGTCCGAGCCGGAGACCCCCGGCTCGATGAGCAGCGTCGGGGCGACGCCGCGATGGTAGCCCGCTTCGCGGCGCTGGTCGACGGTATCGGGGTCGAGTAGCCCACCGTCACAGCGCTCCTGCTCGTCGACGATTTCCTCGAT
This sequence comes from uncultured Haloferacaceae archaeon, assembly GCA_964469085.1. Classification (GTDB taxonomy): domain Archaea; phylum Halobacteriota; class Halobacteria; order Halobacteriales; family Haloferacaceae; genus Halolamina. Next base: position 6,915 of record CAYXXM010000031.1, on the reverse strand, counting down.
ACGGTCCATCGCTGCGGGGTAGTCACCCGAGTCATAGAGATTGTGCGACGGCAGTTCGTACGGCATCTGGTCGGCGGTGATGAGGTTGCGCCGCCGGAGCGCCGTCGGGTCCATGTCGATGGCTGCGGCGGCCTCGTCCATCGCCATCTCCAGCGCGTACAGATGCGGCGGCACGCCGAACCCGCGGTAGGCTGTCTGTGCCGTCTTGTTCGTGATAGCGATGTCGTAGTCGTAGCGGACGTTCCGGACGTCGTAGGCGCCCGTGAGACAGGAGAGCGGCTTGAGCGCCTGGTTCACGGGGTAGCGTGGCCACGCACCGAAGTCGTCAACGAACGCGAAGTCGTAGCCCCGAACCGTGCCGTCGTCGTCGACGGCGACGCGGACGTCGTACTCGCGCTGGGTGGAGTGCATGTCCCCGCCCTGGAGGTTCTCCACACGGTCCTCGACGAACTTCACCGGTTCGCCGTCGAGGGCCTTGCTCGCCATCGCCGCGAGACAGCAGTAGCGGTGGATGGCGATTTTTGTCCCGAAGCTCCCGCCTACGTCCGCGGGCACCTCGAGATGGACCCTCTCTGGCGGGTAGCCCAGTGTCTCGTACACCGTGTCGTCGACGAGCGTGTGAAGCTGAATGTTGCAGTCGATGGCGAACTCGTCGTCGTGCTCGTCCCACTCCGCGAGGACGCCGGCGGTCTCCAGGGGAACGCCCGAGATTCGCCCCCACGAGTACTGGGACTCGACGACGGTGTCGGCCCCCGCGAACGCCTCGTCCACGTCACCGAACCGGAACTCCTCGCCGTCCGGGACGTTGGTACCGACGTCCTCGTGGATGACCGGGTCGTTCTCCTGCGCCGCTTCGGCGTCGGTCACCGCCGGAAGCGTGTCGTACTCCACGTCGATGCGGTCAAGTAGGTCCTCGGCCACGTACCGGTCGGGGGCGACGACTGCCGCGACCGGTTCGCCGACGAAGCGCACGCGGTCAGCCGCCAGCGACCACTCCTCGAAGCCGTGCAGCCCGGCAGGCATCGGGTTGTACTCATCCCGGAGGTCCGCACCGGTCAACACGAGGTCACAGTCAGGATGCTCGCGGGCCCCGCTCACGTCGATGTCGACGATGTCGGCGTGGGCGTGGGTGGTCCGGAGCAGCGCCATCTGGCGGGCGTCGTCCCCGCCCAGGTCGTGGATATACTCGGCCTGCCCCGTCAGGATGCGGTGGTCCTCGACACGGTTCATCCCGGAGCCGGTGAACTCCTCGCGCCGTTCTGCCTCATCCGTAGCCTCGCTCTCGACACCCAACTCCGCCTGAGCCATCAGTTGTCACCCCCGACTGAATCCGTTCCGACGGGGTCAGCCCCGACGGCATCGAACCCGCAACCCTCTGGGGCCTCTGGGAGCGTTACCGGCTCCTCCATTTCCTCGGCGGCCCGCTCGACGGCCTCGTAGATGTGCTGGTAGCCCGTACAGCGGCAGATGTTGTCCGCCAGCGCCTCTTTGATCTCCTCCCTGGTTGGCTCGGGGTTCTCCGCCAGCAGGTCCCGCGCCGCCAGCACGAAGCCGGAGGTACAGAAGCCACACTGGAGCGCGTGTTCCTCGTGAAACGCCTGCTGGATGGGGTGGAGGTCGCCGTCGTCATCCAGCGCCTCGACGGTGGCGATTTCGGCGCCGTCGACCTGGGCCGCATAGAGGAGACAGGATTTGGCGAGGTCGCCGTCGTAGGAGACCGTGCAGGCGCCACAGACACCGTGCTCGCAGCCGACGCGGACGCCACGCAGTCCGGCCTCCTGGCGGAGGAAGTCCGAGAGCTTCATCCGGGGTTCGACCTCGGCAGCGACGCGCTCGCCGTTGACCGTGAGTTCGACACGGCGGGTGGGTCGCTCCGACCGCCCTTCCGTGGTATTGCTACGCATGACCCCAGCGTTGGGTGATAGTCGTATAAACCTTTCCGGGTCCCGGCCCGTGGTTTACCGGTCGTGAACCGGCCTATCTCGCGTCGCGAGCCGTCCACCAGGGCGGTCGTTGTGGACGGCCAGCACCTCGGCGACGACGCTCATCCCGATTCGTGCCGGCTGGTCGCCGCCCAGGTCCAGGCCGACGGGGGTCGAAATCCGCGCCAGTTCCGCAGCCGTCAGCGTCCGCCCTTCCTCGGCGAACGACTCCCGCATCTCCTCGAAGCGCTCGCTGGGGCCCATCAAGCCGATGTACGGTACCGGTGTGTTCAACAAGGACTCCACCGCCAGCCGGTCGTCGAGGAAGTTGTGGCTCATCACCACAGCGTAGGTGTGCCCCGGGGCCTCGACGAGGTCGGCCACGTTCGGCGCTCTGACTCCCTGGACCGAATCAGCGGCCGGGAACCGCTCGGCCTCGGCTTTTGCGCCGCGGCCCGTGACTACGTGCACCCGGAAGCCGGTCTCGCGAGCAAACCGGGTCACCGGCCGCACGTCGCCCTGACTGCCGAAGACCAGGAGAGTCGGAATCGGCTCGTACACGTCACAGAACACCGCAATGTCGGTGCCCAGGAATTCAACGCTCTCTGTCGTCGAGGTGGTGAGCGACGACAGCGACGCGGTGTTGCCAGCCTCGTGCTCGGCGGCGAGGCCCTCGTCGGCCTCCGCGTCAACCGTGTCAAGGGTCCCCTCGGCCTCTGCGGAAATGGCGTCGAGAAGGTCGTCAGGCAAGGCGCGTCGGCCAGTGCCCTGCAGGTGTTCGGCATCCGCAGTCGATCCATCCCCAAGAACAGTCGTCCGGTCGCCTGGAGCAACCTCCGTTGCGGAGCGGTCGCCGACAGCGAGCACCGTCGCGACGACCGCGCGCTCGTTGCGGGCCATCGCGTCCAGCGCGGGTCGGAGGCTCGCGTCCACTGGGTCGACCAGCACGTCGATAACGCCGTTACAGCCCAGACCCAGTCCCCAGGCGTCGCTGTCGGTCTCGGTCAGGTCGTACGTCTCTGTCGACGGGACGCCGTCCGTCATCGCCGACCTGGCGCGGTCGGCGACCGGTCCCTCCAGGCAGCCAGCGGTAATCGCGCCCATCGCGGACTTCTCGGTGACTACGAGGCGGGCCCCTGGCCGGCGATAGGCCGAGCCCTCGACGTCGGTGACGACGGCTGTGGCGGCAGGCATGTCCTCCGCGAGGCAGGTCCGGAGCTGTCGGACGACGTCCGCGCGTGTCGCCCCCCAGCCGGCAATCTCCTCGGCGGTCGAAATTTGTTCCTCACTCATAGCTTGAACCCGCCAGCAGCGACGACGCCTGCGTCCCCCCACCGGCGGCCAGACCAGTAACGGGGTGCTTGCGCTGCCCGTTGATGTTGACCGGGGAGAGGCACGGGGGTGATTTCACCATTGGTAGAAATCAGTGTCGGTGGGGTAAATGTGTTTCTCCGCTGCGCACCACGCCGTATGTGCCGTCCCGAAGAGATGGTGCTCGATTGGGGGTAGCGACTGCCGACCGGGAACACGTTCAGCGGGCGGCTCAGCTGCGCCGCGGATGGTCACTCTTCAGTGAACGCGACACAGCGACAGACCGAGGATTCGCCGCCGCGGAAGCGCCACGGGAACGTCCCGATCTGGACGCGCTCGTTGAGCAATTCTGGCGGGCAGATGGCGTTCTCGACGTGAACGATACCCTCGGGGAACAGTTCGGTGTGCATCAGCTGATACCCCTCCGGCGGGAAAATCTCGTCCAGGTCGTCGACGCCAAGATGGTCGCGGGCCTCGGCGGCGCAGTCCGGGCGCACGTCGCGGACGACGGTGTTCATCGGGTGGTCCGCCGAGCCGCAGTCGACCATGAGGTAGTTGAGGTTTTTCTCCTTGCACCAGTCAGCGAACTCCTGATTGGGACCGGGATGTTTGATGAAGAACTTGTGCGGGTCGGCCTCCTCGCGATGCCAGGCGTACTTCTGATAGCCAGTGTGAATGTAGAGAATGTCGCCCTCGCGCACGTCGGCCACGTCCTCGACCATCTCCGAGGTGAACACGTCGTAGTCCCCGACCTTGTCCGAGATGTCGGCGATGACGGCGTCGCCGACGAGTTCGGAAAGCGGCATCGACTCGATGTCCCGACCGTGGCCGACGAAGTGTTTCTCGCCGTCGAGGTGGGTCCCCGTGTGGTTCATGAACTCCACCTTCTGGCCGTTGACTTTCTCGGTGTCGAGGGATTTCTCGTACCACACCTTCGGGTTGTCGTAGGTCGGCCACGCCGGCGTGTCGCCGCACCACGGCTGCGTCAGGTCGTGCATCTCGTAGCCGTCGAGCATGTGGGGCGAATAATCCGCCAGCGGTTACTTAAACATTCGCGCCGCGGCGACCACCGATGTGGAGTGGTACGGGTCCCGTCCCCTGAGCAGTAGGCGATATTCGTCTCGAGTACGTTCGGTGACCCATCGAACAGTTTCGAACGGTCCTCGCTCAGTGGGCATCCCACGTCAGCCGACTAGGCGTCGTTCGTTGCTGTCAGTGCCGTGTTTGACGAATGTCCAAATCCTGCTTGGCGTAGCGAGGCTGAGAACTGCGGGTAATCCAAAACCTGCACAATTTTTACAAATTTTAAGAATTGCCTCATTCTGCAAATCAACGTTGGGTACGTATGTTAGGGTTCAGGCCCTCGTTGAGAATCACCCTCGATTCCGTCGCCGGGACCACTGAACAGCGTCCCACCGGGTCATCGGTAAAAACGGTGTCCGCAAGGGCTTTCAGGTCCTCACGTCGCTGCCGGACATTTCTCCTGACTCCCCCGAGTTCCGGTATCACGAGTCGTCTGAGTCGCAGGTCGGCGGCTGGCAGCGCTCTCTACCGAATATGAATTCAGATGGTTGCTGTGCTTTTTCGTCTGCGTTAACCGTTGAACGGTGGTCAGGCACGTGCAAAAACAGCCCATTCCCGATACCGGAATTCAGTGACCCCCGCTCATTGCTCGCTCCACGCCGCGACGGATTTCGCTGGCCCGGTGTGCGAGATCTGCACAGAGTGCAAGAACAGGATACGTCGCCTCGAGATCGTCGTAGATGTATGCACAGATATCGGGTTCTTCGATGGGGAGCGAATGGCGATTGCGCTGGCGATTGATAACCCGCTGGCGGGACCTCGCCGCATCCGCACACCGCGATTCGAGGACCTGAAGCCGGTTTCGGAAGGCATCGAGACTGCCGAACGAACGGTGTCGAAGGGAGATCTCTGCGATTTCGCCGAGCTCCTCGGCGACGGGCTGGAGCACCGTCTCGACGTCGTCGACGGATGCCTGCTCGATGTCGCACGTCTCGATGAGTTCTCGGCGTTCCCGCGTCGACTGCTCCACGCTGGCGAGGAGTGCGCGTCTGGCCATCGGCGTGAAGCAGTTCGGTTCCGTCAGTGTGATTTCGACTTCGCGCCCCAGCTCGGCCCGGACACTGGCCTCGTAGGTATCGCCGTACTCCGACTCGTAGAACGATACGTCCATCACTGTCTCCTCGTAAGCGCGGCGGATGGCGTCGAGAGTATCGACTGACTGTACAGTCGCCGGCTGTCTGGTCCCTGCAGAAATCGCGGATGCACCCGATGCGCTTGTCCCCTCACCGCCATGTGCCGGTTGCGACGCAGGCGATATGGTCGAAACCCGATCGGCGAATGCCTCGAAAGCCTGCCGTTCCTCGACGGTTCGTTCGCGTTCTTGCTCGATCACTGACCTGACCGTCCCGATACGCTCGGATATCGATTCACCGATAGTGGCTGCCATCACGACTGGCTTCGGAGGCCGCCTGCATAATCGCTTATAATGGGGGTACGGAGCAGGGCCGAGAGGTCTGGAGCGCTATATAGACACCCACATCGTCACCGTCTCAATCGGCGCTGGTACAGAATCGTTTCCCGTTCTCGCCGTACGCGGCGACTCCGGAATGTCCGGCCAAAGTAGCTCTGACCGCGCTGTCTATCGTTCGTACTCGCTTGAGACTGCGCCGTGGCTGCGGTCCACATCACCCTCGTATACGACGCCCCGGTACCCGTCGAGCGTTACTCCCTCACCATCGTCTACGCTGCTCGGCAGCTCTACACCGGCGAGCATCGGGATACCGACTTCGCGGGCGACGATGGCCGTGTAGCTCGTCATTCCGCCCTGGGCGTCGACGATGCCACTGAGGCTGCTCACGTCGCCACTGAACCGCCCCTCCAGTTCCGTCGCCAGGTAGACGATGGCGCCATCGGGGAGTCCGGAAATGTCCCCGTCGCTCACGCGGTAGACCGGCGCCGAAACATAGCCGTCGACGGCCGCCCGGCCGGAAGCGAGGACGGTGGCCGCGGTGTGGAGCTTCAGCGTGTTGGTGGTGTCGACGCCTTCGATATCGCTCATCATCCCCGCCAGGGCGATGACGGTGTCACCCGAGTTCGCAACCGTGGCGTCCATCGCGGCGCCGATTGCGTCGTGGATGACCGCATCCGCACCCGCCTCGGAGAGCGCCACAGTGCGGGGAACCACACCGCCGTGGAGCACCAGCCGCCGTCGCACCGTCTCGCTGGGCGTGGCGGCGACGATGGGCACCCCTGGACGGTATTTCGCGGCTTTCCGGGCCGTGAAGCCGGACTCCGTGGCGACGACGATTGCCGAGGCGCCGACGTCCCGCGCGAGGTAGCGCGCCGACCGTGCGAGCGCGTCCGTGCCCGAGTCGCCCGCCTCGGGCACGCGCTGCTCGCGTTGGGCCGCGTACTCCTCGCTGCCGGTCACATCCCGGACGATTCGGTCCATCGTCTCGACCACCTGGACCGGGTTGTCACCGACCGCGGTCTCGGCCGAGAGCATCACGGCGTCGGTGCCGTCGAGTACGGCGTTTGCGACGTCGCTGGTCTCCGCACGGGTGGGGCGACCCGCTGTCGTCATCGAGTCGAGCATCTCCGTCGCGGTGATGACCGCGACGCCGGCCTCGTGACAGCGGCGGATGATGCGCTTCTGAAT
>CAYXXM010000030.1:0-12988 GCA_964469085.1 uncultured Haloferacaceae archaeon | reverse complement strand
GCCAGAGCCGCGGGGGACATCGACCACATCGGCGTCACGGGACACGACGACCCCTCGCTGCTCGTCGAGGCTATCGACCGCATTGACGACCTGGATTCCATCATGTTTCCGCTCAACCCGGTGGTCGCCGGCACGCAGGACGGCGAGCACGATTACGAGTCGGTGCTCGCCCGCGCGGACGAGGCCGGCGTCGGCACGCTCGGCATCAAGGCGTTCGCGGCAGCGCCGTGGCCCGAGACGGACGAACTGCCGGAACGGCGGCGGCCGTACGCGACGTGGTACGAGCCCGTCGACGACCCGGGAGCGACCGCCGCGCGGTTCGACTTCGCCGCGGCGCAGGGACTCACCAGCGTGCTCACGGCAGGCGACCCGACGCTGGTGCCGATGCAGCTCGCGGCGGCGCGGAACTACGACGGGATGGACGAGTCCGCCCAGCAGCGCCTGGTCGAGCGCCTGCAGGACCACGAGAGCCCGGTTCCGCGGGAGAACGACTAACTCCGGTCCGGGGGTAGCGGGCGTATGGAGTTCAGAATCGCCACGATACCGTTGCGGTCGCTCGCACTGTCCGGACTGGTTGCTGGCCTCCTCAACGGCGCGCTGCTCGGGCTGCCACTGGCGTACGGCGTGATGGAGGTTTCCCGGGTACTGCGGCCCGGCGACGGCACCGACGCCGCGGTCGCAGTGTATGTCGCTATCGTCGGCTTCGCGACAATCGGTGGCCTGGTGAGTGCGACGCTCTGTGGATGGCTGTACAACCGGCTGGCCGGGGAGACAGGTGCGGTTCGGTTGGTGGGGGTGGAGTGAGGGCACGACCTGCGGTTTGTGTCCGCTCAGCGGCACTGTGAGGGAAGGGATTCGAACCACGGTCACTCCCGTTCGTTCACTGCGTTCTCTCACCTCCCGCTCCCTGCTTCGAACCCTGCAGATACGCATCGCTGCTCATTCCATTCGCAGACGATGCGAGGGGAGGGATTCGAACCCACGGATGCCTTCGCAAGCGGGTCTTAAGCCCACCGCCTTTGTCCTGACTCGGCCACCCTCGCGCAGGCGGCACTTCCGCCCCGTCACGCAAGTCCATTTCGGTCCGAACAGGGGCGGCAACTGGTCGTTGACCCTCGCCTCTGAATAATGGTAACAATTACCAATCTCCTGTCCCAAGACCATCCATGGACGTATCGCTTGATAGGGTTCTCCGCTCCTACGTCACGTTTCTCGTCATCGGGCTACTGGTCGGGGCCGCCGTCACGCCGGTGGCGATGGACGCCGTCGACGAACCTGCCGCGACGGTGGCCGTCATCCCGCTGGAGGGGGGTATCACCGGCTCGAGCGCCGCCGAAACCATCGCGATGCTCCGCGAAGCCCGGCAGAACGACTCGATCCGGGCCGTCGTTCTCGTGGTCAACAGCGGCGGTGGGACCGCCACGGCGAGCGAGGAACTATACCTGCAGGTGAAACGGACCGCTGCACAGATGCCGGTCGTCACCGCCGTCGAGGGAATCGCGGCCTCCGGGGCCTACTACGCCGCGCTCCCTAGCGACCGCATCTTCGCCAAGCCGTCATCCATCGTCGGCAGCGTCGGCGTGCTGGCGACGACGCCGGCGGACGTGGAGCCGAACGACGTTCTGGGGGCGACCGGGCCGAACAAGCTCTCGGGCTACGACCAGCGGGAGTTCAAGTACGGCCTCGAACGGCTCCAGGAGGCGTTTCTGGGGGCTGTAACGGCCAACCGCGGTGATGAACTCACGGTCCCTCGGTCCGAGGTCGCACAGGCCCGCGTCTGGGTCGGCGCAGCGGCCGTGAACAACGGCCTCGTCGACGACATCGGCGGCACCGAGGCGGCCATCAGGTACGCCGCGAGGCAGGCGAATCTCGGAGAGTACCGCAGCACTGAGTTGCACTCGACTCCCGCGACTGCCGAGTACATCTCACAGGCGGCCTACCTCGCCTCTGACGCCCCGCAGAAACGGCTGGTGTCGCCCTGGAAGTACGCTGCCGACGGCGGCGTACCGGTGTTCCTGATGGTCCCGGGGGGACTGTTCGAGGAGTCGACGCGGGACGGCGTCACTGTCGTCAGCGCGACGAACGCCTCGGCCAGCGGGGTGACAGATGAATCGAACTGAGCTGGGTCGCCGGGTCGGCTTCGCCGTCGCTGTGGCCCTGCTGGTGGTGCTGGCCGCCGTGGCGCTCCCGCAACTACTGGCCCCCGCCACACCCAGTAGTGATGGGACCCTCGACACCACCGAGTGGGACGGCGCGATGGGGGTCGAACCGCTCGACAGCCAGGGCGAAATCTCGCCCGACGTTCCCGAGGGCGAGTCCAAGACAGTACTCATCGACGTCTCCCACGACAACCGCCTCGAGGATGGCGACGTACAGCCGCTGGTCCGGACCCTCCGGCGGAACAACTACACCGTTCGGTTCTCGAGCGACGGCAACCTGACGCGCGCGCTGGCTGATGCCGACGCGTTCGTCATCGTCGACCCCGGTGACCCCTATAGCCGCGAAGACACCGACGCAATCCAGAACTTCACTGACGCGGGCGGCCGGGTGGTCGTGCTCGCGGAGCCAAACCGGAAGCGTGTCCAGGTCGGGCAGTTCGGTCGGGCCTCCGTCACCACTTTCGAGAGCTACGTCGACGGACTGCTCGGGGCCTACAACGTGTTCGTCGACTGGCGGTACGTCTACAATCAGGAGGTCAACGACGGCAACTACCAGCACGTCGTTGCCGACGCCGGCGAGGGAGCCGACCTCCAGAGCGGGCAGTACGCCACGTTCGTCACGGCTCCGGTGTACGCGCCCGATGCCGAGCCACTGCTGGTGCTTCCGGCGAGTAGCCGGCTCTCCCGGACAGACGCGCCGGGCGACTACGCCGTCGCCGTGCGGCAGGAAAACCTTGTGGTCGTGGGCGATTCGAGCTTCCTCGCGGCCGGCCGGCAGAACGTCGGCGACAACGAACGCTTCGTCGCATATCTGGTCGAGTTCCTGGTGAGTGGTGAACAGACCGCGAACGAGTCGGTGACAGAACTGTCCTCCGGCGCTGATACCGGCAACGCCCTGGTGGCCCCGACCGGCCCGGGGTAGCCGCCGGGGGGTGCTGTAAACCTGCAATCCCCGCCACAGCCCTCCACCTTATCCCGGCGGGGACCACACGAGGGCGTATGGAACTTAGCGGCCACTCGCTCACCGACATCCGGCGTGACCTGCACCAGTACCCCGAGGAGGGGTGGACGGAGTTCCGTACCACCGCTCTGGTCGCCGAGGAACTGGACCAGCGGGCGTTCGACCTCCACCTCGGCGCCGACGCCGTCGACCCGGACGAACGCCTCGGCGTTCCCGACGACGCGGAACTCGAGGCCGCCGTCGAGCGCGCCCGTGACCTCGGCGCCCCCGAGGCGTATCTCGACCGGATGGACGGCATCACCGGCCTCGTCGCAGTCAAGCGCTACGGCGACGGCCCGACGGTCGGCGTCCGGGTGGACATGGACGCGCTGGCCCGAGCGGAGGCGACAGACGACGACCACCGGCCCGCCCGCGAGGGATTCGCCTCCGACCACGCCGGCGAGATGCACGCCTGCGGCCACGACGGCCATACGGCTATCGGACTCGGCATCGCCCGTGAACTCGGCGAGCACGGCGGCTTCGACGGGACCCTGAAGCTGTTCTTCCAGCCGGCCGAGGAGGGTGGCCGCGGCGGCAAGCCGATGAGCGAAACCACGCACCTCGACGACGTGGACCGGATGCTCGCGCTCCACCTGGGGCTGGGAGAGGAGACCGGGACCGTCGTCGCGGGCTACGACCGCCCGCTCTCGAACGCCAAACTCGACGTGACGTTCCACGGAGACCCCGCCCACGCCGGCGGCGAGCCACATGCCGGCCGGAACGCCGCACAGGCGCTCGGCGCGGCCATCCAGAACCTCTACGCCATCCCGCGTCACGGCGATGGGAAGACCCGGGTGAACGTCGGCCAGGTCCACTCCCCCAACGCCCAGAACGTCATCAGCGAGGAGGCGACCTTCCGGGTGGAGGTCCGGGGCGGGACCGCCGACCTGAACGAGTACATGCTCGATAAGGCCCGCACCGTCGTCGAGCACGCCGCGGGGATGCACGACTGTAGCCACGAGGAGTCGCTCTACGGGAAGACGACCACGTTCGACTGCGACGAGTCGATGGTCCGGGCCGTCGAGGACGCCGCGGCGGACGTCGAGGACGTGACGACCGTCAAGCGTCGCAAGGATTTCGGCGGCAGCGAGGACGCCTCCTTTCTCATCCGGAAGGTGCAGGAGCAGGGCGGCGACGCGACGTATATCGGTATCGGTGCCTCCAACGCCGCCGGTCACCACACGGCGTACTTCGACATCGACGAGGAGGCGCTGGCCGTCGGCGTCGACGTGACCTGCGAGACGCTCCGGTCGCTGTAGGCACCAGCCAGGCCAGTCTGCAGGCGCCAATCGGAGACCTGTCGTCCCCCTTACTTCTGCGCCTCCAGCAGGATGGCGACGCCGATCAGCGTCGACCCGGCGGTCACCGTCGCATCGGCCTCCAGCGAGTAGACGATACCCTCGCGGTCGACGGTCACCTCCTGCAGAATCTCGTAGCTGGTCGGGTCGTAGACGTGGCCGACGTGGTCGCCCGGTTCGACGTAGTCCCCGAGTTCGACGTCGCCATCGACGTGGAACAGCCCCGAATCGGTCGCCTTCACGCGGCCGAGATGGTTGCGAGCGATGGTCCCGTTGTGCGGCGCGGGCTCACCCGACAGCATGTCCAGGTGGCGGAGCGTCTCCAGCAGCCCCGCGACGCCGGCGTCGATGGCCTCCTCGACCAGTTCCGTGTTGTGCGCGAGCTCCGGGGTGATGGTCGGAATCCCCTCCTGTGTGGCGGCGACGCGGAGTTTGCCGCCGAAATCACGGTCGGCCCATTCCGCGTCGGCGTCCTCGCCCGCGGCCTCGGCCAGCAGCAGGTCGATGCCGAACGCCTCCGCGAGCGCGCGGCACTCGGCGTCGCCCTTCAGGTAGACAGTATGGGTCAGCATCTCCCGGCCCCCCGTGTGGAGGTCGACGATGGCGTCGGCCTCGCCGGCGTACTCCCAGAGGGTGGCCGCCATCCGCTCGTGGAGGCTGCCGTCCGCGTCGCCGGGCCAGCATCGGTTCATGTTCGCGTTCACCGAGTCCAGCGCCTCCGGCGCCGTGTAGGACACCCGGTCGAAGGTGATGGGGTCGGCGACGGGGACGGCGACGAGGGTGCCGGAGAACTCGTCCTCGCGAGCGTGGAGTTCGTGGTGCAGTCGCCGCAGGACCTCCGTCCCGTTGATCTCCCGGCCGTGCTGGGCCGCCTGCACGTAGAGCGTCGGCCCGTCACCGTCCCCGTAGGTGTGAATCGTCGTCGCGAGTTCGACGCCCGAGGGCAACCGGGCCAGCGTCACCCGTTCAGCGGAGTGCATACCGGGGGGTCGGCGGGGAGACTCTTGTAACTCCGGGCGGCGGCGAAGGAGGGAGGCGGACGGCGCGGCTCAGGCCACCAACTCCTCGGCGTACGCCTGCGCGCGCTCCCGAATCGCGGCGGCATCGACCCCGGCGTGGTCCCCGTCCGCGTACAGCACGTCACCGTCGACCATCGTGAACGTCACGTCGTCGCCGTGGGCCGCAAAGACCAGATGCGAGAGCGGGTCGTGGACGGGCGTCGCCCGTGCCACGTCGGTCGTCAGGCCGACGATGTCGGCCTTCCAGCCCTCCCTGAGCGCGCCGACCCGCTCGAAGCCAGCGGCGCGGGCGCCGTTGATGGTCGCCATCTCGAAGACAGTGCCGGCGGGCGTCGCTGTCGGGTCGCTCTCGCTCACTTTCCCCAGCAGGCTGGCCTGCCGCATCTCGGTGAATGCGTCGAGCGTGTTGTTACACGGCGGCCCGTCGTTGCCCAGCGCGACGGTGATGCCACGGCTGTGGTAGTCCCGAATTGGGGCGACGCCGGATGCGAGCTTCATGTTCGATGACGGGCAGTGACAGACGGTGGTCCCGGTGTCGGCCAACACCTCTCGTTCGGCCTCGTCAGTGTGGACGCAGTGAGCCAACACCACGTCCTCGCCCGTGAGCCCCACTTCGTCGAGCCAGTGGACGTTCCGCATTCCCGTCTCGGCTTCCACGGCGGCGATCTCGTCCTCGTTCTCGCTGGCGTGGGTGTGGATTGTCACCCCCTCGTAGGCGTCGGCGAGGTCGCGGGCGCCGCGCAGACACGCCTCGGTACAGGAGAGCGCAAAGCGCGGTGTGACAGCGTAGCGGATTCGGTCGTTCTCGGCCCCGTGGTGGCTGCGGATGAGGGCCTCGCTGTCCCGCAGCGCACGCTCGGTGGTCTCCTCCAGTCCGTCGGGTGACTCGGTGTCCATCAGCACCTTCCCCATCCGGGCGCGGATGCCCCGCTCGCGGGCCGCTTCGAACGCCGCGTCGGCGTGGTGGACCGAGAGGTGGTCGATGACCGTGGTGGTGCCGGACTCCAGACACTCCAGATAGCCGAGGTCGGCCGCGAGACGCATCCCCTCGGCGTCGAGAGCCGCCTCCATCGGGAGGACGTGCTCGAACAGCCAGTCGAGCAGTTCCGTGTCGTCGGCGACGCCGCGGGCGAGCGACTGGACCGAGTGGATATGGCCACCGACCAGCCCGGGCGCCAGCAGGTCGAACGACCGAACCTCGTGGTCCGGGTACTGGTCGCGCAGGTCGGCCGCGTCGCCCACGGCCTCGATACGGTCGCCGGCGACGACGACCGCGCCGTCCGTGATCGTGGTGGTCGCGTCGGCGACGACGGTTCCGGTGAGTAGCATCCCCTGCGGGGGACGGTGTGGAGGCTAAAGAGGTTGGCTATGCGCGACCGGGACCCGGCGGCCCAGCAGGCGCTGAACGCGCGAGATGGCGATTCGACCGCGGGTTATCCTCCGCTGGCCAGGTCTCCTGCGAGTTCGCCCGTTTCGTCGAGGTTGAGAAGCGCGCGGTCGAGTAGCTCCCGGAGGACGAACTCCTCGTAATGCTGGGTTTCGCAGTACTCACAGGGCTTCATCTCGCGGGCGACTGATTCAATTTCCTCGGCGTGGTGCTCGTAGAGCGTGTCGACGAGGCGGGCCAGTTCGTCGGTGACGGTCTCCTGTGCGGGTGCGAGCGTCTCCTCGCTGTGTTCCGGGAGGTCGTAGGAGAAGACCCGGGTGTTCGATTTGTAGTATTTGCGCGTGCCGCCCCCCGCCTCCTCGAGGCGAGCGATCTCGACCATTCCCGCTTCTTTCAGGACGTTCACGTGGTGGCGGACCGTCGTTTCGGCCTTCCCGTCGCCGCGTCGCGCTAACTCGTCGTGGATGGCGTCGATGGTCATCTCCTCGTCGGCGAGCATGTCGAGGAGCTTCGCGCGCACGTCGTTCTCCAGCGCGTTGGCCTTCTTGGGGTCGGTCGTCACGACCTCCCGGATCGGAACGTCGGATTCGAGCAGTGCCATTTTGGGAGGACGTAGCGGTACGACGACAGTAAGAGTGTCGCCACAGACCGCCGAGCGGGTCGAATCTACCATAGCCGCTACAATCCTTGTCGTAACGGTTTTGCGTCCGGGGATCCAACACGGAATCAATGGGGACACAGGCGCAGTTTGCCGTCGGTGGGATGGCGTGTTCGTTCTGCGCGGAGAGCATCCGGAAAGCCTACGACCGGACGAGCGGCGTCGAGAGCGTCGACGTCAGCCTCGCGCACGAGGAGGTCCGCGTCGAGTACGACGCCGACGAGATTGCCGAGGTGGCGCTCAAGGACACCCTCCGGGACCTGGGCTACACCATCCGTGACCCGGACAAGGCACAGCGGTTCGCGGAACAGCAGGCCGAACTCGCCGTGGCAAAGCGGCGCCTGCTGCTCGCGGGTGGCGCGTCCGTCGTGACGGCCGCGTTGATGCTGTGGATGGTGTTCATCACCGGCCAGTTCGAGTCGACGTCGCGCCGAATGGACCTCCTCACGCTCGGCCTCGCCCTGGGAACAATGTTCGGGCCGGGGCGCTACATCGTGCAGAAAGCGTATCAGAGCCTCCGGCGCCGCATTTTGAACCAGCACGTGCTGCTGGAGGCCGGCGCATTCGGTGGGTTGCTCGGCGGGCTCCTCGGCCTGTTCGTCTTCCCCGAGTTTCCGACGGTCCACTTCTTCGCCGTCGCCGTATTCATCACCACCTACCACATTCTCTCGGGCTACACCAGCCTCGTGGTCCGTACCCGGGCCTCGCAGGCGGTCCAGCGCTTGCTCGACCTCCAGCCGGAGACCGCCCGCCGGGTGACTGCTGACGGCAGCGTCGAAGAGACGCCCGTGAGTGAACTCGCCGTCGGCGACCGGGTCCGGGTCAAACCGGGTGAAGCGATTCCCGTCGATGGCGAGGTGGTCTCGGGAGACTCCACCGTCGACGAGTCGGTGGCGACGGGCGAATCCATGCCGCTGGAGAAATCCGTCGGCGACGACGTCATCGGTGGGAGCGTCAATCGGACCGGAACGCTGCTCGTCGAGGTGACCGCGACCGGAGCGGACGCGTTCCTGAATCAGGTAGCCCGCGAAATCGAGGCGGCGCGGGCGATGAAGCCCGGAATCATCCAGATCGCCGACCGCGTCCTCAGGTACTTCGTTCCCGCCGTGTTGGCTATCGCCGCGCTCTCGTTCGGGTTCT
The DNA here is from genome assembly GCA_964469085.1 of uncultured Haloferacaceae archaeon. GTDB lineage: Archaea > Halobacteriota > Halobacteria > Halobacteriales > Haloferacaceae > Halolamina. Next base: position 4,327 of record CAYXXM010000030.1, on the reverse strand, counting down.
GGATCGGCGCACCCCCGATATGGGGTGGCGACCCGAACGTTCAGCGCGGGGCGTTCGCAGCGCTGGCGGTGCTCGTCCTGGGCTACCCCTGTGCCCTCGGCATGGCGACGCCGCTCGCGTTGATACGGGGTGGCGGGAAGGCCGCGAACCGCGGCGTCCTGCTGCGCAGCGGCGACGCGTTCCAGATCGTCCCCGACGTCGACCTCGTCGTGCTGGACAAAACCGGCACCATCACCGTGGGCGAGCCCTCGGTCAAGGACCTGGTCGCACTCACCGGCGACGAACGCGCCCTCCTGCGGACCGCCGCCAGCGCAGAGGCGTTCAGCGAGCATCCGCTGGCGGACGCGATTCTCGAGGCGGCCGACCGCCGCGACGTCGACTACGCCGACCCCGACCGGTTCGACGCGGAGACCGGCAACGGTGTCCGGGCGACCGTGAACGGCGACGGCGTCCTCGTCGGCAAGCCAGGCTGGCTCGAGGAGGAGGGCATCGATATCTCCGGAGCGGAGTCCGCCATCGAGCGGTTGCAGCGCCAGGCGCTCACGGTTTCGGGGGTCGTCCACGACGGCGAACTCGTCGGCCTCGTCGGCATCGGCGACGAACGCAAGCCGGACGCCGCCGAAACCATCCAGCGGTTGTGGGACAACGGACTCACCCCGATACTGGTCACCGGCGACGACGAGCGGACAGCCCAGGCGGTCGCCGAGGCCGTGGGCATCGACCGGGTGATGGCCGACGTCCTCCCGGACGAGAAGCGCGAGACGGTCGGTCGCCTCCAGGAGTCGGGCCACACCCTGGCGATGGTCGGTGACGGCATCAACGACGCACCGGCGCTCACCCAGGCCGACATCGGCATCGCCATCGGGGCCGGGACCGACATCGCTATCGAATCCGCCGACATCGTCCTGATGGGTGACCGACTGGGTGGCGTGATGGACGCGTTCGAAATCGGGACGGAGAGCTACAAGAAGACGCGGCAGAACCTCATCGCCGCGTTCTCGTTCAACGGCATCGGCGTCGCCGCCGCAACCACCGGCCTCGTGCACCCGGTGTTCGCGATGCTCGCGATGGTGGCGTCCGTTTCCGTCGTCCTGGCGAACAGCTTTGCCGCACCACTCCTCGCGGGTGACGGCGTCCAGACGGAGTTTGCCGTGGCCAGCGAGGAGACGGCCCCGGCGGAGCGTCAGGCCGGGGCGTCGTAGCCAGCCTGCTCGATGGCGGCGTGGAGCGCGTCGGAGCGCACCTCGTCGTCGACGACCACCTCGACCGTATCGGACTCGTGGTCGGCGTCGACGCGAGTCACGCCGTCGAGGGTCGCGAGCGCGTTCTCGACGTTCTCCTCACAGCCACCACACGCCATACCGGCGACGCTGACTGTTTCACGTTGCATAGATGAGCGATTGGGGGCCACGCTCATGACCGTTACGACGGTGGCCGCCGAACGGTCGCCCCATATCGGCCCTGACTCAGAACCCCAGCGCATCCAGCAGGTCGAACCCGACCCCGAGCCGTTCGACCACGACGTAGCCGACGTAGATTCCCACGATGGCGACCACACCCGGAAGTCGGGGAGGGGCCGGTATCGGCAGTTGGAGATACGTGAACAGCGCGCCCGTCGTGACGCCGACGGCAAGGGCCGTGAGCACGGCGACTGCGTTCATGGTTCCCGGAGCAAGAATGGGGTCGGAGTTAAAGGGGGCGGTCGAGTCCGGCGGGACAGCCACCTGGTTTCGACGCGGAGTCAGCAACGGTTAACCGTCGCGGTGTGCCAGATGCGCCCATGAGCTACGAGGACGAGATGGCGAACCCCGAGAACCCGACCGCGACGCTGCACACCACCCACGGCGACATCGTCGTCGAACTGTTCGCGGAGCGGGCCCCGAGGACCGTGCAGAACTTCATCAGCCTCACCACCCACGCCGAGGACTACGAGGAGGCCGAGGTGGGGCCCGACGGCGAAGCGTGGGAGGACCCCGAATCGGACGAGAAGCGCGTCGACCCGCTCTACGACGACGTCGCGTTCCACCGCATCATCGCGGACTTCATGATCCAGGGCGGCGACCCCACCGAGACGGGTCGCGGCGGCCCCGGCTACGAGTTCGCGGACGAGTTCCACGACGAACTCACCCACGACGGCGCGGGCATCCTCTCGATGGCCAACTCCGGCCCCGACACCAACGGCTCGCAGTTCTTCATCACCCTGGCCGCACAGCCGCACCTCGACGGCAAGCACGCCGTCTTCGGGGAGGTCATCTCAGGCATGGACGTGGTCCGCGACCTCGGGACCGTGCCGACCGACCGGAACGACGAACCGCAGGTCGACGCCGCGCTGGAGTCCGTCGAGATCGAAGAATAGCGAGCGGTCGTCACGCGGACCACAGATTCTCCGCCACGAGCAGTCCGCGACACTCCCCCACAGCAGCTGTCGGGGTCACAAACCGGCTGACAGCGTCGATACCCGGCTGAATTGCGGTCCGGTTTAAGGCTTCCCGACAAGGCTTATGTCGGCGTGTGGCAAACCCTCACATGCACAGCATGTTCGAAGAGTTCTCCAGCGGCTACTACCTCGGCGTCCTCTACGTCGAACCCGGTGCCGAGGAGCGGGCCGCCCTCAACGGCGACGACCACGAGGCGGTCAACAGACAGCTCTACACCACCGGCGAGGGAGTCGAACGGGTCGACACACCCCTGGTGATGAAGCTCGACGGGGCGCATTTCCCGGTCCAGGGCGACGAGGGGGTCCCCGCCGGAACGCTCACCGTCCCGGAGCAACTCGCCGACGACGGACTTCCGGACCGGCGCGAGGTGTTCCTGGCCAGACCGGAGCGGGCGGGCCAGCTACTCAGGTACGGCGGCTGGCACCCCCCGGACGCCACGTAGCCGAGCCTAAAGCTACAAGCCCCTCCCGCCGCCTTCTCCGGCCATGTTGGACCGTCTGCTCCGCCGGGCACACCTGAAAGAGCGCATCGAGGCGCTCGAGGCGGAGTGTGAGAGCCTGCGGGCGCAAGCCGAATCAGCGAAAAAGAGCCGCGCGGAGGCCGTCAGCGCCCGCCAGGCCGCCGAGCGGGAGGTCAATCAGCTCCAGGACCGCATCACGGCGCTGGAAGACCGCCTCGAACGGGCCGAATCCGCCGACGGGGAGGCTCTAGAGTTCCGCCACGAGGAGTCCGCGAGCGGCGGCCGCGTCGACGCCGTCGCAGAACGACTGCGCAGCGTCGATGCCGGCCGCGAGGGTGCGCTCACCGCGTTCGTCCCGGACCGCAATGCGGTGCCCGACGACGTGAGAGACGTCCTCGGCGACCGGACACCGCTGGTCGCGCGGGCGGCGCCCTGTCTCGTCTGCGTGGACGACGCCGGCCTCGTCGCCGCTGCGCTCACGCTTCCCATCGAACCCGAGCCGTTCGCGGAGTGGGCCGACAGCTTCCGCCTCGATGCCGAATGGCTCCGCCCGACCGGACGGCTCTGTTTCGCGCTCGTGCGCTCGGACCGGTTCGCGCTCGGCGTCTACGAGGACGGTGAGCGCGTCGCCTTCCAGGGGTTCGAAAGCGACGTGATGGACGAACACTCCAAAGGCGGTTTCTCCCAGGACCGGTTCCAGCGCCGGCGTGACGCCCAGATCGCCGAGCATCTGGAGACGGTCAGGGACGCAATCGAGGAGTACAGCGCCGACGCGGACCGGGTGGTGCTGGTGGGCGAGGGGAGCGTGCTCTCCGAGGTAGAGGCGCTGGCAGACACCACTGCGGCCGTCGACGCCACGGGGCCGCCGAAAGAGGCGATAGACGACGCCTACGACGACTTCTGGCGCGTCCGGGTTCGCGGGCTCTGAGGCCAGGCTGTGCGGGTCCCGGGCCACGGCGGTCCAAAAGGGGCCCCGCTTACCGTAGGGAGCCGATTTATGCACCTGCTCGCCCATCAGTGACCCATGACCGACTCCAGACGGCTCGCGATACTCGCCCACGAGAAGTTTCCCGGTCGCGCCAAGACCGCTCTCGGCGTGATGCGCTACAGCGACGACGAGACGGTCGCCGTCATCGACCGGGAGTCCGCGGGCAGCCGCGTCGCCGACCACACCAACACGGTGCCCGACGCCCCCATCGTCGACTCCTTCGAGGCGGTGCCGGCCGACGTCGACGCGCTCGTCATCGGCATCGCACCCATCGGGGGCGGCTTCGACGAGTCGTGGCGACCCGACGTGGTCGCCGCCCTGGAGTCCGGCGTCGACGTCGTCGCCGGCCTCCATTACTTCCTGAGCGAGGACGAGGAGTTCGCCACACTGGCCGCCGAGTACGGCGCGGAGCTCCACGACGTCCGCAAACCCCATCCCGGC
>CAYXXM010000029.1:0-13038 GCA_964469085.1 uncultured Haloferacaceae archaeon | reverse complement strand
TCCGCCCTCCCCGATTTGAACGGGGGGCAAGCCGATCTACAGTCGGCTGCTCTACCAGTCTGAGCTAAGGGCGGGCGAGTAAATCTACTGGCTGGTTCGGTCTTAAGGGTTGTCTCTTGGAGCCATGAGGCGCCGACGCCCTCGGGCGACCAGCGACGCCAGTACCACCAAGCGCAACCCGAGCCCGAAACCGGTAAACCACCGGCGACGGGAGTCACCTCTGTGTCTCTCGCCGCCGTCGAGGAGCGAACGCCGCCGATGGCCGCGCTGGCAGTCGCCGTCGTCGCCGTCAGCACGAGCGCGATTCTCATCCGCTGGTCGAACGCGCCGAGCGTCGTGAAGGCGTTCTACCGGGTGCTGTTCACCACCGCGCTGCTCGTGCCGTGGGCTGTTGGTCGCTACCGCCGTGAGTTCCGCGCGATTCGGGGCCGGGACCTCCTCGTCGCGGGGTTGACCGGCGTCGCGCTCGCGTTGCATTTCGTCACCTGGTTCGAGAGCCTGCGCCACACCTCCGTCGCAGCCAGCGTGACGCTGGTCCAGTCCCAGCCGCTGTTCGTCGCCGTCGGCGCGTGGGCGCTGCTGGACGAGCGACTCACCAGACGGATGCTGGTCGGCATCGTCGTCGCCCTCGCGGGCGCGGCCGCGATGTCGCTCGGCGACCCACTGCTCGGGGCGCTGGGACTCCTCGACGCCGAGACGGCCGCGCTCGCCGGGACCGGCAGCTACGGGAACCTGCTGGCGCTCACCGGCGCCGTGATGGCCGCGGCCTACGTGCTTGCCGGCCGCTCGCTCCGCCAACGGGTGTCGGTGGTCCCCTACGTCGTGGTCGTCTACGTCGCCTGCTCGGCCGTCCTCCTCGCCATCGCCGTCGGCCAGGGCGCCCCGCTCGTCGACTACCCCCGGCGCGAGTGGCTCCTGTTTCTCGGGATGGCCGTCGGCCCGGGCATCTTCGGACACACGGTCATCAACTGGGCGCTGGCTCACGTCGAGTCCGGCGTGGTGTCCGTGAGCCTGCTCGGTGAACCGGTTGGGAGCACGCTCCTCGCGATGCTGTTGCTCCCGGACGAGATACCGTCCGCCACCACCGTCATCGGCGGGACCATCGTCCTGCTGGGTATCTACCTGACTGCGGCCGCCCGTGAACATGACTGAACGAACCCCGGCGCCTGAGGAACCCACAGCAACCGATCGAACTCCGAGGGAGCGACCGATTACCGACTCCGAGGCGAGACGCTACGCCAGGAGCCAGCTGCTGCTGTTCGCCGTGACAGTCGGCCATGCGGTTGTCACCTGGCCGCTCCCGGACGTGCTGGCGCTGTTTGCCGGCGGTGCCGCCGTCGCGTTCGTCCTGGAGGCGCCGGCAATCCGTGCAGGACTGTTCACCCACCATCTTCGACCGACGGTTGCCGGCGTGCCGCTCACAATCCTGCTCGCGTGGCCCGCCGTGGTCTACGCTGCTGTCCGCGTCGCCGCTCTCGTTGTCGACGGACCCGTCGCCGTCGCGGTCACAGCCGCCGTACTGGGGACGCTGGTGGATCTCGTCACCGACCCGGCTGCTGTCGAGGACGGCGCGTGGGAGTTCCACGGCCACGAGATTCCGGGGCCGTGGTTCCGGGGCGTCCCCTGGTGGAACTTCGCGGGCTGGCTGCTGATCGTCTTCGTCACCGCGATGCTCCCACACTGGCTCTGAGACCAAACCACGGGTTGGGCGTCAGCCACCGGTAAACGACCGATGGGGCGCCGACTACCGAACCACGACCGATGGGGCGCCGACTACCGGAACTGCTTCCGCGTGCGCCGGTGCCGGTCGCGAAACATCGGCTCGAACCCGAGGACGCCGAGCGGGCCAACAAGCCTCCCCAGCGGCCCGAGCGGGAGTTCGTACGCCACGCGGTCCTCGACGACCGTCTCGTCGCCGTCGGCGAAAAACAGGTGGGTGTGGACCCAGTGGGGAAACGGCCCGTCCCGCATCTCGTCGCGGAACCAGGCCCGGCCCTCCTTCTCCTCGCGCTCTGTGATCTTCGAGACCCAGCGCTGCCGAGGAAAGACGCCGAAAGGCGTGAGCGACAGCTCGATTTCGGTGCCCTCGACCAGCAGCTCCGGGTCGGGTTCGCCGTCAGGTCCCCGCACGGTCCCGACGTCGAGATGCAGGAACGCTGGTGTCAGTGTCTCCAGCCCCTCGACGCGGGAGTGAAACGCCCAGACGTCCGACAGCGGGGCGGGTACGCGGGTCCGTCGGGAGTACGTGGGCATTGGCTGGTTGTAGACGCCTGGGTGGGATAATCCGTTCGACGAACAGTCGGGTCGAGACACCGCTCGCCGGTCCGGCACGTACATCGACGGTCCGGAACGTTTCGTGTCCGGAACGCACATCGACGGTCCGGACCGCACAAGGTGGCCGCCTAGGCGGGTGGACCGACCGTCAGAGCCGGTTGCTATCTATCTCGACGCCCTCCGGCGTGACGACGAGGAACCCGCGGAAATGCATCAGCGAGCCACCCTCGCCCCGCACTTCGCGGGCAAATCCGGCGGCAAGTTGGTTCAGGTTCCCCTCGATGGCCAGAAGCAGGACATTACCACTGTCGACGGCGTCAATCCACTCCTGGGGGTCGGACGTGCCGTCGAGGACGCCGAGAATCACGTCCCCCGAAGCCGCCTCCTCGAGTTCCTGCTCGGCGCGTTCGAGGTCGAGGCCGAAATCGGTCATACAGGCCGTTCGTTGCCGAAGGGTCAAAAACCAGTCGGGCCATCGCCGACCGCCCAATCTCACGCCGGTGAGCCAATGAACTAAACAGGAGGCGGTCTAACTGTGAAGCATGAGCTGTGACCACGAACTCGATAGCGAGTACCTCACCACGACCGATAGCGCCGTCGTCGACATCCGCGGCGCCGGTGAGGCGCTTCGCATCGACGTCGTCGTCCCCTGCCCGGACTGCGGCCAGGCGCTCCAGCTGAATCTTTCGGAGGAATCCCGGCAGGAGGTCGACGTCGACTTCCCGCTCGACGACGCCGAGATGGCCGGGAGCTGAGCCGCGCGGGACCTGTGGGTGGGACGCCCCGAACTATTCCTGATTCTGTGGGTGGGATGCCCCCGGCTATTCCTGATACGCGATCCGGACCTGCTCCCACCGCCCTTTCTCTTCAAGATGCGTCTGTAGCGTGTCGGCGTAGCGCTGCAGCAGGTCCTCGGCGGCGGCCACGCGCTCCGCGTCCGAGCCCGTGTCGCCGCCGCCGAGGCCCAGGGCATCCTTCACGGCGGAGATGATGCCGGTGCCGTCGCCGCCACTGGGGCGTGCGGGCCCAGCACCCATGCGCTGGTCCATCTGCTCGACTTCGGTCATGATCGGGGCGACCTTGGACGTGTCGGGAATGATTCTGGCCGCGTCGACGTCGTCAGCGTTCTCGATTTCGAACTCCGCGGCGGTCATGATGAGCCCCCACTCCTGGTTCGAGAACGACGACTCGTGCACCTCGCTGGAGAACTGCTGGTCGACGGCCATTCGTTCGCCCACGATGGCGTCGGTCCAATCGGAGCCACTCATACCCGAGCATAGGCCGAGGGTGCGTATCAGGGTTTCCCACCGGCGGCGACGCGTCGCGCATCTGCCCGAGCGGATTCACATACGTTACGAGGATGTGCCGAATGAGATTCCGACGAATTCGCCCGATTAATTGGATTTCGCCGACTCGTGGGGGTGCTGAGGGACTGAGCCTGGAACCACCTGACTGCGCGGGGACGAAATAGCGTCTCCCGGCAACAGGGTTAAATACTCGAACCTGCTCCAGTATCGCTACCGAGATGAACAGACATCCCCGAAGAATCGCGTTGTTCGCCCTCTACCACCTGACAGTGGTTATCGGCATCGCGTTGCTCCCGTTCACCCTGGTGGCGCGCAACCTCGGCCTCCGCCTCCCCATCAGCAGCGTCATCGATGGAACGAAGGCGGCCTACGAAGCCGCGAAGGAGTGAGGAGTCCTGTGTAGAGAGCCAGGGGGCCGTTGCACTCATCAGCGGAGTGTGTCGGCCCCACATGCCCGAAGGAATGGGTTTATCAGCGTTCCCCGACAATCCAGGTGTAATGCGAACACCTGCGGATCCATCCGGCGAGCGCGACCCGCTCAGCGGTGACCAGTCCAACGTTTTCGGCCCCGAACTCGGCGAGTTCCCCCACGCCGACGAACGGCGTTCGGACGCCCAGGAGCAGGGGATGAAGACCGGGACCACGACGGTCGGCATCGACGCCGGCGGCGCCGTGGTCCTCGCAACGGACATGCGGGCCAGCATGGGGCGGATGGTTTCGAGCAAAGACGTCCAGAAGGTCGAACAGGTCCACCCGCGTGGCGCCCTCACCATCGCTGGCTCCGTCTCGGCGGCCCAGTCCCTCATCGAGACGCTCCGCGTCGAGTCCAACCTCTTCGAGGTCCGCCGGAGCAAGGAGATGTCCATGCAGGCGCTCTCGACGCTGACGGGTAACCTCCTGCGGTCGGGCGCGTTCTACATCGTCTCGCCCATCCTCGGCGGCGTCGACGACGAAGGGAGCCACGTTTACTCCATCGACGCCCTCGGCGGCACGACCGAGGAGACGTACGCCGTCTCCGGCTCGGGCTCACAGTACGCCCTCGGTGTTCTCGAACAGGAGTACGACGAGGACGACACCGACGTCGAGCAGGCCAAAGACGTCGCCATCAAGGCCATCAACAGCGCGATGGAGCGTGACACCGCCTCCGGGAACGGTATCAACCTCGCCGTCGTCACCGAGGACGGCGTCGACATCACCCGGGAGACGGACATCGAGAAGCTGCTGTAAGCCGGCCACGGCGCGTTTTGCCAGTTCCGGAGGACGACCGGTTCCGGTGCAGTAGCGACGTTCTCCAAACGACGATCTGTTCCAGTGTAGTGGCGACGTTCTCCGAAAGTTGACCTGTTCCGGCGCAGTGGCGACGTTCCGGGTATCCCGGCTGTCGCTCGCGCTCCGGCCAGGAATCCACGCCCTTCCGGCCAGCCCGAGGGGTTCGCGATTCGACGCTGGTTCGCCCCGAGCCACGGCGGCGAGTCGGGGCGTTTTTCCACCGGATACTCTTACCCGGAGTCGATGCAGTTCGCCGCCTTCGCCGACCGGGCCGCCGAACTGGAGGCCGAACCGGCCGACCTGGAAACCGTCTCGCTGGTCGCCGCCCTGCTCGCCGAGGCCGGGGACGACCTCGCCGTCGTCTCGCGGTTCCTCCAGGGACGGGTGTTCCCCGGCTGGGACGGCCGGACGCTCGACATCGGCTCAACGCTGTGCTACGAGGCGCTGGCGAAAGCTGCCAGGGCCAACACCACCGCCGACGATATCGAGGAGCGACTGGCCGATACGGGCGAAATTGGTGCCGTTGCCGCCGGGCTGGACCTCGGCGGACAGCAGGGGCTCGGCGCGTTCGGTGCGGGCGACGAGAACGGGGGCCCGACAGTCGCGACGGTCGACGAGACACTACGCGAGGTGGCCGCCACCGAGGGGCCTGGCAGCGAGGACGCGAAACGCACCGTGCTGTTCGGCCTCTTCTCCCGCATGAGTTCGGCCGAGGCGCGCTTTCTGGCACGCCTCGTCCTCGGGGAGATGCGCATCGGCGTCGGCAAGGGCGCCGTGCGCGACGCCATCGCGGAGGCGTTCGACGTGACTCCCCAGGCCGTGGTCGACGCGCTCCAGGTGAGCAACGATTACGGCCGCGTCGCCGTCCTCGCCCGCGACGGGGGCGAGGCGGCGCTTCGCGAGTTGGGGCTGGAACCCGGCCGTCCCGTGCAGCCGATGCTCGCCCAGAGCGGGACCGTCGCCGGCGCACTCGCGTCTTGGGCGGAAGTCGCCGCCGAACCCAAGTTCGACGGCGCGCGGGTCCAGGTCCACTACCACCCGGACGGCATCGCTCCGCCTGGGGCAGATAGCGAGCCGACTCCGGCCGATTCGAGAGTTCGGCTCTTCTCCCGGAACACCTCGGAGGTCACCGACGCGCTCCCCGAAATTCAGGAGTACGTCGAGGCACGCCTGGACGCGCCAGCCATCCTCGACGGCGAAGTCATCGCCGTCGCCGACCACGGCGACCCGCGCCCGTTTCAGGACGTACTCCGGCGCTTCCGCCGGAAACACGACGTCGACCGCATGCGCGAGGAAGTAACGCTGGAGTTCCACGCGTTCGACTGCCTGCTCGACGGCAGCGCAGCCGGAGAGACGGCGAAGGACGGCCCGGACCTCCTCGACGCGCCGTTCCGCGAACGGCACGACCGCCTGGTCGACCTTCTCCCCGACGCGGCGAGCGATGTGCAGTACAGCGACGAGGCCGCGGCCATCGAGGCGTTCGAGGCGCGGGCGCTGGACGCGGGCCACGAGGGCATCCTGCTCAAGCGCCCGGACTCTGCGTACACCCCTGGCGACCGGGGGACGGCCTGGCTAAAGCGCAAGCCCGACGTGGAGACGCTGGACTGCGTCGTCACCGGCGCCGAGTGGGGGGAAGGTCGGCGCGCCAAGGAGTTCGGCACGTTCCTCCTATCGGTTCGCGGCACGGACGGCTACGAGACCATCGGGAAGGTGGCCACCGGAATCACGGACGAGCGCCTCGCGGAACTGACCGAGCTGCTCGAACCCCACGTCGTCAGCGAGACGGGCCAGAGCGTTTCGTTGCGACCCGAGGTGGTGTTCGAGGTGGGCTACGAGGAGATTCAGGCGTCGCCAACGTACGGGTCGGGGTACGCGCTCCGGTTCCCCCGGTTCGTCGGCGTCCGGGTTGACAAATCGCCCGATGTCGCCGATTCTGTCGAACGAGTCGAACGCCTGGCGAACGGCGATTGAGGGGTATCTCCTCGACGAATACGCCTAAATGCGGTCGTGCCCCAGCTACAGCCATGACCATCCGACACGACGGGCTCTCGGTTACCTGGTTCGGGTACGCGACGACGCGAATCGAAACCGAGGACGGCTTCGTCGCCTACATCGACCCGGGGCGCTATGGCGTGCTCACCGGCGAATGGACCCCGGTCGGTGGCGGGGACCCAAGGGAGGCGACCCATCCTCGCGCGACGAACCACCGCCCGGCGGACGCCGACCTCGTCTGTGTCACCCACGACCACCATTACGACTCCGACGGCGTTCGCCGCGTTGCGGGTGAGGACGCAACCGTCGTCGTCCACGAGGCGGTTGACCCGGGTGGAATCGATCGTGACGTCGACCCGGTCGATGAACTACCGGGTGAGGTGGTCCGTGTCGGTGACGAGGACCATCACGCGGTGGAGAGTCCGGCCAGTGCCGTCGATGTCTGGTCCGTGCCGGCGTACAACGACCCGGACGGCCCGCGCGCCGACGCCGAGGGGACCGTCGGCCATCCACCGGGCTTGGGCTGCGGGTTCCGGCTCGCAATCGGTGGCACGTCGGTGTTCTGGCCCGGCGACAGCGACGCGCTGGACGCGTTCGCCGAACTGGACGTCTCCCTGTTCCTCGCGAACATCGCCGGAACAGTCGTCAGCAGCGCCGCCGAATCCGCAGAACTCGCCGAGGCGATGGACCCTGAACTCGTCCTCCCGGTCCACTACAACACCATCGAGAGTCTGCAGGCCGACTCCGGGGCATTCGCCAGGGACGTCGCGAAACGCGGCGTGCCGGTCGTCCTCGACGAACAGTAGGGTTGAGGGAACTCGCAAACCGCAGAACACAGAGAACAGCAGAAACACTACAACGTTGGAACGCCAACGGTCAACGTATGTCCGGTGAATCCGTGGACATCGAGGAGTTCGACGCCGCCGATTCGGGTGAGTTCGAGCGCCCGAGCGCGAGCGAGCGTATCGTCGCCTTCCTCGCGGAACACGACGACCGGGCGTGGAAAGCGAGCGCGATTGCCAAGGGTGCCGACGTGAACCCCGACTCCGTGAGCACGCTACTGGGACGGCTCCGCGACAGGGGGATCGTCCGCCACAAAGAACCGTACTGGGCGATCACGGACGACGAGGAGCGCCTCGTAGCCGCCAGTTCACTCCACGCAGCGACGGAGCGACTCGACGAACAGTACGGTACGGAAGAGCTTGACGAGTGGCGTGACGGGGAAACAGAGTGAACCACGACCGCGGCGACATCGTCTGGGCCGCAGACCCCTTTCGGGAGGAGGGTGCCGGCCGCCCGTGGCTCGTGGTCGGTGGGTCGGCGACGCCGTTTCACGGCGACCAGTTCATCTGCGTGGCAATCACGTCGAAGGGCTACCACGAAGAAGCGGTGTCGCTCCAGAACGCTGGATTGCCACGAGACAGCTACGCGATGCCGTGGTCCGTTTCGACTGTCGAGGTGGAAGACATCACCGGACAGGTCGGAACAGTAAGAAGTGAACTCGTCGCAGCTGTGGCAGCAACACTCGTCGAGTACGTCGACGGATAGGCGACTCAGTGCGCCTCGGCCGGCGCCTCCATCCCCTCGATTTTTAGCACGAGCACGTTCGCGGTGGTGTCCTTCCCGTCGACGACGCCGTCGACGACCAGTTTCGAGAGCGGCGTGGGACCGACGCGAACCTGGTCGCCCTCGTGGAACCGCTTCACCGAGCCACGGAGGTGAACTTCGGCACGGCACCGGTCGGGGTGGTGGACGCTTCGGAGACGGATCTCCTCGACGTTGACCCCCTCCTGGAGTTGGTCCTCGTGGTGGAGCGGTACCGAGGCGGGTTCGTCCATCTGCTGAATGTCGAGTGCGTCGAACGCGGCGGCGGTTGGCTTGTACCCGCCTTTCGGTCCGGGGACCCCCTCAACCAGTTGCAGTGCTTTCAGGCTCTGCATCTGGTTCCGAATCGTCCCGGGGTTGCGCCCGACCTCCTCGGCGATCGCTTCACCCTTGACCGCCGATTCGGCTTCCCCGTGGAGGTTGACGAGTGCCCGAAGAATTGTTCGCTGACTGGTGGTGAGGTCGATAGCGGCCATTTTTCGGGGCTAATGGACGGTTCGGCATAAAGGCCCGGAAACCGGGGGCAGCGCCCGCCGGACAGCGAAACCAGTCACGAACGACAGCACTATGCCGAACCCGCTGGCAGGATGGGCCATGAAGGGACTGCGAGTTCTCGTCACCGGGGGCGCCGGGTTCATCGGCTCGAACCTCGCGAACCACCTCGCGGCTGAGAACGAAGTCATCGCGCTGGACAACTGCTACCTCGGCACGCCGGAGAACCTGAACGACGACGTGATCTTCGCCGAGGCTGACGTACTGGATGAGGACCTCCCCACCGATGTCGACGTCGTGGTCCACCTCGCCGCGCTCTCCTCGCGGGAGATGCTGGAGGACCACCCCCGACAGGGCGCACGGGTCAACATCGAGGGGTTCGTCAACGTCGTCGAGCATGCGATGGAGGATGGCTGCGAGACGTTCGTCTACGCCACCACCTCCTCCATCTACGGGAGCCAGACCGAGCCCTGCGGCGAGGAGATGGACGTCGAGGCGGCGACGGGCTACGACGCCTCGATGATGGGCCGGGAGCGCTACGCCGAGTACTACTCCGACTTCCACGACGTCTCGATGGCCGGCATGCGCTTTTTCTCGGTCTATCAGGGCTACGGCGGCAACGAGGAACACAAGGGCGAGTATGCCAACACCATCTCTCAGTTCGCCGACGCCATCGCCGACGGCGAGTCGCCGGTGCTCTGGGGCGACGGCAGCCAGACCCGGGATTTCACCCACGTGAAGGACATCGTCCGCGGGCTGGAGCTGGCCGCCGAGGAGCGCCTCGACGGCATCTACAACCTCGGCGTCGGCAACCCGTACACGTTCAACGAGATGGTCGAAATGATCAACGACGAACTCGGCACCGACGTGGACCCGGTGTACGAGCCAGTCCCGCTCGACAACTACGTCTACCACACCCATGCGGACGCCTCGAAGTTCAAGCGAGCGACGGGGTGGGAGCCCGAAATCAGCTTCGAGGAAGGAGTGGGGAGGGTGTGTGAGCCGTACAAAGAGCGGGAGTCGGGCGAAGCGGAGACGGAGCGGCTGACGGAGTAACTGCGCTCTCGTGATTCGGTTTTGCCGTCGGCGCGAAGCGCTCGCGCCGCTGTGCGCGAGCGAGCGCGAGGGACGAACGACCGGAGGGAGTGAGTCGGCTGGGGAGGGAGTGGGCTGTGTGCCCGGGTGGGACTGAAAGGGGCTGCTCGCTCCGGGAAGACGCGCGACGTTCCCGCGAGCGAAGCGAGCGGGAAGCAGCGAGAGCCTGCGGCTCTCGCCAGCCAAGCACCGCAGGCGAGTGAAGTGAGCCGAGGAGCACAGCGAGCGCCTCGACCGGAGCGAGCAGGGGCTTTCACGGTGTTGCTGACCCTTTCGGAGAAGCACACTCACCGATCCGTTCCACCCACGAACACTATCCGAACACCAAACTCCCGATAATCGAATCCGTAGAAGCGCCGAACTTATCACCGAGAACCGACCCACTCTCCACAATGCGCGTCGAGAACTCCTTCATCCCGGTCCGCGGCGTCGGCGAGACGACCGAGCGCCGCCTCTGGGAGCAGGACGTCACCCACTGGGACGAGTTCCACCCCGCCGCCGTCGGCGCCAAAACCGGCGACCGCATCGAGGCGTTCATCGACGAAGCCAGACCGCGCCTCGACGCGAACGACGCCGCGTTCTTCGACCAGGCGTTCCCCTCCGGCGAGCGCTGGCGGCTCTACGAGAACTTCCGTGAGAACGCCTGCTTCTTCGACATCGAGACCACGGGGCTGGACCACGACCGGAACAAGGTCACGACCGTCTCCTTCCACCGCGACGGCGAGACGACGACGCTCGTTCGCGGCGACGACCTGACCGCCGAGAACGTTCGAGCGCAGTTCGACCCCGCCGACCTGCTGGTGACGTTCAACGGCGCGCGCTTCGACGTCCCGTTTCTCGAAACCTCGTTCGGTCTCGACGTGGAGACGCCCCATCTGGACCTCATGTACACCTGCGGGAAACTCGGGCTCTCGGGCGGACTGAAACCAATCGAACGGGAGATCGGCATCGAGCGCGACCGGCCGGACATCTCGGGGCGCGACGCGGTCCGACTCTGGCACGAACACGAGGCCGGCGAAGACGGCTCGCTCGAGACGCTGGTCTCCTACAACCGCGAAGACGCCGTGAATCTGCGAACGCTGGCCGATACGGCGACGGCTCGGCTCGACTCCCGGCTGCTCGACGGGGTGTGAACACCCCACTGCACGGGGGATAGCCGAACGAACTCGAAAAGAAGACGCCCGAACTTGAACCCGAGGCCCACGACGAGTACGGTCTCAGCTGACCCGGTTCTCAGCCGACGATGTCGCCGATGCGGCGGGGCTCGCCCGATATCGACGGGTCTTCCTCGACGAGTTTGAGCACCTCGTGGTCGGTCACGTCCGGGAACGATTTCTCCGTGGCATCCTCGATGAGTGCTTTCTCCAGGCGGAACTCCGTTCCCTGATAGACGACGTCAACTCCCTCGTCGTCGAAGGAAAGGACAGTCATATCGGCGTTAGTCACGCGGCGTAGTTAACGGCACGGCATCCGCCGACGAATTATTCACTTTCCAGACATGTGTCTTACGCGGAGTTTTACGTAGAGAGTGCGCATACCGCCATATGTCGCTCCGGCAGGACCCGCTCGACGAACTGTCCATCCCCGATGGCACCGTCGTGGAGGAACACGACCTGGTGACCGACGGCGACGTGCTGGTCGGCGGTCAGTCGACCGTCGAATTCGGGGTCCGCGGCCGCTCGCTGGCAGCGGGCGAACGGAGCTCCTTCGACGGCCACATCGAGGCCGAGAACGACTGTCGGCTGGACATGTGGACCGACGTCGACGGCGACGTGCTGGTCGGCGAGAACGCGTATCTCGGCGAACGGACCCGCATCGGCGGCCAGCTCATGGTTTCGGGGGACCTCGACATCGGCGACGACGTGGAGATCGCCGAGGGGTTCGAGGCGAACGGCTGGATCACCATCCGGAATCCGATGCCGACGCTGGTGTTTTACTTCATCGTGCTCTCCCAGCTGCTCCAGTTGGGCGAGGAGGAGGCGGCAGACGACCTGGCGTACGCGCTGGCCGACGGCGGCGAGGTCGAACAGGAGCCGCTGGTCATCCCCCGCGGCGCGTCGGTCTCCGACGATGCCTGGCGCGTCTCCACCCCCGCGACCGTCGGGAAGGAGTGTCGCCTCCACGGAAACATCCGGGCGACGGAGGTGACCATCGACGAGCACTCTGAGCTGTTCGGCAGCATCCGCGCCCGCGGCGACGTCCACCTGCGTTCGGGCTGTGTGGTCCACGGCGACGTGACCACGCGCGACGGCGAGGTGGTCGTCGATGGCGGCGCGAACGTGCTCGGAGATATCTCCTCGGTCGGACTGCAGGTCCACGAGCGCTCGAACGTCGAGGGGACGATGCGCGCCGACGGCGAGATTCGGCTGGTCCAGGAGTGCACGTCCGAGGAGTCGGCCACCGCAAGCGACCGAAAACGGGCACAGCGAGCGACGCCGGACCACTGAGGAGCGGGCGCTACGCGAGTGGTTCTACGAGGTCGAGAAGACTGGAGACCGTCAGGTTCGGCTCCGGCCCGAACGCCTCGGCCGGGCCGTCGTCGCGGTTGACCCAGACACCCTGCATGCCGGCGTGTTTCGCGCCCTGTACGTCGAACAGTCCGGCGGTGACGTGGGCGACGCGGTCGATGGGGGTTCCCGTCCGTGCAGCGGCGTGGCGGTAGAGTTCGGCGTCGGGTTTGAACGTCGCCACCTCGTCGGCGCTGACGGTGTCCGCGACGAGGTCGCCGATGTCGGCGTGGGCGACCATCGAGTCGAGCATCTCGGGGTTGCCGTTGGAGACGACGTAGAGCGGGTAGCCCGCATCCCGGAGTCGTTCCATCCCCTCGCGCACGTCGGCGAACACGTCGAGTTCGTGGTAGACGGCCAGGATCTCGTCGCGCTCCTCGGCAGTCACGTCGGCGCCGTGGACCTCCAGTGCGAACTGGAGCGCGTCGCGGTTCATCTCGTAGAAGGGCTGGTAGGCGTCGATGTGGTTGGCGATGAACGTGTAGGCCAGCGAGCGC
>CAYXXM010000028.1:0-13127 GCA_964469085.1 uncultured Haloferacaceae archaeon | reverse complement strand
GGGTCGGAAGCGGCGTCTCCCCGTGTCCGTCGCCGTGAATAGCCATAGTTCGCTGTGCGCGTGAACGACGATAAGGCTATGCCCGCAGAACCAGGCTACGTCCACGGACTGGGACGGTCAATGTACCTGGCGTTGCCACGGAACCGGACGCTCAAATCGGTCTTTGTGTCAACCGGACGTATTTATTCCCCCGGTGTGAAACGCAGAATCAATGGATTTCGATTCGGAGACGCTGCTCAACGCCGCGGCAGCGGCGGTCACCACCATCGCCGTCATCATCTTCATCATCGACCACCAGTTCCCCTACTCGGTGGTGTCAAAGGTGGCACTGGTCGTCGCGTTCCTCGCCGGCGAGTTCGCTGTCACGCAGGCAACTGACGACGACCAGCTCGCCCTGCTCGGCTACGGGGTCATCGTCGTTTCGACGGTCGCGCTGCTGCTGGATCTCACCAGTCGGTTCCAGGCCGGAACGCTGCTCCAGGTCGGGCTGTTACTGGCGCTGGCACTGGCGCTGTTCGGGCTCCGCGTCCGCCTCGGTGAGCGGAATCGGTTGGTCTCTGGGACGCGTGCCAAACAGCTGTTCGCGGTGCTGGCCGTCGTCGCTGTCGTCGTCCTCGTCGTCGACGTCGTGGCCGCCGGGCTGACCTACGAACTCCAGCCCAAACAGGAGATACAGATCGCCGGGAGCGGCGAACCGGAGGTCGGCGCGAAACTCGGCGAGGTGGTCGTCACCAACGACGGGCCGTTCCCCCGGCGGATCGACATCCCCAACTACGGGGTCTGTGCGGCCGGAAACTGGAGCGCCTACCGGCCTCAGACGAACGACGGGGAGTCCCGACCGGTGCACGCTCATCTCCAGATCGAACGCCGCTACGGAGAGCACGTCTTCGGCTTCAGCCAGCGGACGTACGACGCCGTGCTCCGCCTGGAAGCGGAAAACGTCGACGGCGAGCGGTTCCTCGTCCGGCAGACCGAGCGCTGCCCGGACGACGGGAGCGCCGACCCGCATCTGGCAGTGTTCGAGCGGAGCGAGGACCGCCCCTACGACTTCGCGGATTGACCGGCAGTTGAACCCTCGATAGCGGGCTACTCCGTGAGGAAATCCGAATGCGGGCTACTCCGTGAGGAAGTCCGGCTCGATACGTTTCTCCGCGCGTTCGGCTTCCAGGTGCTCGCGGAAGGCGTCGGGGTCCACACCGTCGGCCTCGCGCTCGAAGCGGTCGCGCACTGAGACGGTTCCGGATTCGGCCTCGTCGCTGCCGACGATGAGCATGTAGGGAACGCGGTCGTCGTGGGCCTCCCGGATCTTGCGGCCCACCGTCCAGTCCCGATCCTCGACCTCGACGCGGAACCCGTCGAGTTCGTTCTTCACGCGGTGGGCGTAGCCAAGCGCGTCGTCCGAGACGGGGAGGATGCGCACCTGCTCGGGCGCCAGCCAGAGCGGGAACTGGCCGTCGAAATGCTCGATGAGCACCATGAAGATGCGCTCGTAGGAGCCATAGAGCGCGCGGTGGATGAGGACCGGGCGATGGTCCTGGTTGTCCTCGCCCGTGTAGGTCAGGTCGAACCGCTCGGGCATGTTGAAGTCGAGTTGGACCGTCGGGCCGTCCCAGGAGCGCCCGAGCGCGTCGGTGAAGGAGAAGTCGATCTTCGGCCCGTAGAACGCGCCGTCGCCGGGCTCGATGCCGTAGTCGTAGCCGTCGGAGTCGAGCACCTCTCGGAGCTGTTCCTCGGCGCTATCCCAGATCTCTTCGCTGCCGACGGATTTCTCGGGGCGGGTCGCCAGCGACACGCTGACCTCCAGGTCGAAGTGGCCCATGAGTTCGAAGATGAGGTCCATGATGGACCGGACCTCTTGCTCGATGTCCTCGGGCTTGATGAACAGGTGACCGTCGTCGATGGTGAACGCCCAGGTCCGGGAGAGCCCCGAGAGCTCGCCGCGCTGTTCTTTACGGTACACCTTCCCGTTCTCGAAGTAGCGCATCGGGAGGTCCCGGTAGGACCAGGAGGACTGGTCGAAGATGGTCGCGTGGCCGGGGCAGTTCATCGGTTTCAGCCCGTACTCCTCGTCGTTGACCTCCAGCAGGAACATGTCGTCCCGGTAGTTGTCGTAGTGGCCCGACTGCTTCCAGAGTTCCGTCCGGAACAGGTGTGGCGTCTCGACCCGGTCGTAGCCAGCCTCCCGGTTGAGTTCGTTGACGTATCTCTCCAGTTCCTGGAGCACGGTTTTTCCCGGCGGGTGGTACAGGGGTAGCCCAGGCCCGGTCACGTCGGGCACCGAGAAGAGGTTCATCTCCTGGCCGATCTTCCGGTGGTCGCGCTCTTTGGCCTCCTCGCGCATCAGCAGGAACTCCTCCAACTCGGACTCGGATTCGAACGCCGTCCCGTACACCCGCGTCAGCGTCGCGTTGTCCTCGTCGCCGCGCCAGTACGCCGAGGAGATGGTGAGCAGCGAAACGGCGCCGATCTCGCCCGTTGACTCGACGTGGGGGCCCTGACAGAGGTCCGCCCAGTCGTCCTGCGTGTAGAACGAGACGGTGTCCTGGCCGGCGGCTTCCTCCTCCAGAATCTCTCGTTTGAACCGGTTGTCCGCGAACTGCTGGAAGGCGTCCTCGCGGGAGCGCTCCTCGCGCTCGATGTCGTAGTCGGCGTCGATGATGGCCTTCATCTCGGCCTCGATGGCGTCGAGGTCGCTCTCGACAAGGTCGGCGTTGGCCACGTCGTAGTAGAAGCCGTCCTCCGTCGGCGGGCCGATGGTGAGTTTCGCCGCCGGATTGCGCCGCTGGAGCGCCTGCGCGAACACGTGGGCCGCGGAGTGTCGCAGGACGTCGAGATACTCGTCGGACTGCTCGGTGACGATTTCGAGGTGGGCGCCGTCGTGGACGGGGGCCTCCTTCGCGACGAGTTCCCCGTCGACGACGCCCGCGACGGTGTCCTCGCCGAGTCCGGGCCCGATCTCGTAGGCGGCGTCCTCCACCGTGGCGTCAGCCGGGAGGGAGAGTTCCGACCCGTCCGGCAGCGTGACCGTGAGTTCGCTCATACCCCAACGCGTCGGCGGCACGGATTAAGCCTTGCTGAGACGCGGTACCGAACCGCCCCAACCCTCTTGGTCGGTGATGGACAGACGCGGTGTCCCTTCGGCTCGTCGCCTATCGCGGCCACTTAGCCGAAATAGTTCGCCAAACCGCGGGTTTATCACAGATAAGGCCGTAGTTTCGGGTCGAGGTGAACGTCGATGGACCTGACTGAGCCGTCGGATGACATCCCCGCCCCCGACGAGCAGCCGCCCGATTTCGATGCGTGGGACGACCCAGAGGCGGTTGTGAGAGGCGGCCCGATTCGGGAACGGCTGTTAGACGTAGTGATGCAACTGCGCGAGCCCACGAAAGTGTCTGTGGTCGCCGACCGGGCGGACTGTGACACGGAGACAGCGCGGGAGTATCTGGAGTGGTTCACGTCGATCGGGGTCGTTCGCGAGCACGCCGGCCGCCCGGTCAGGTACGAGCGAAACGACTCGTTCCTGTCGTGGCGACGGGTGGAGCGCATCCGCAGGGAGAACACGGAGCGGGAAATCGTCGACGAACTCGACGCCGTCGTCGCGGAGCTTCGGGAGTATCGGGAGCGATACGATGCCGAGAGCCCGGACGAGCTGTCGCTCGTCGACCTGAGCCACGAGCAGCCGATCGAGGAGCTCTGGGAGACGCTGTCCGAGTGGAAGAGCCTCGAACGGCGTGGAGAGCTGCTGGACGCAGCGCGACGGGACGAGAGCGCTTCGGCTGGCAGCCCCGGGCGGCCAAATGCCTGAGGAGCCGGCTGTCGGTGCGGTCGACGCCGATACGCTGGAACGGATCGGGAGGCGGCTCGACAACAGCCCCCGGTTCGAGACGGTCGAGTACCACCCGGAGTACGCGCCGAACGCCGTCGTCGCAGCGTACGACCTGCGCTACTTCCCGGCGGCAGTCGACCGGGCAGCGCTCCGCGTCAGCTGGTTCGAGACGGACGATTTCTCTATCCACTACTCGGAGCAGTACGACAGCGAGAAGCGATGGGAGTGTCGATGGGACAACCATCCGAACGGACACAATGCGAGGGCGCATTTCCACCCGCCCCCGAGCGCGGAAACCCCAGGGGAGGACGCTGACTACCCGGACGACTGGCGCGATGTGCTTTCGGAGCTGCTGACGGAGCTTGACGAGCGGATTGAATCGTTCTGGAGCTCGTGAGTCGGTGTCGTTTCACAGTGTCCGACGGGTGAGCCGTCTCGAGCTGGGACCCGACTCGGTGGCCGACAGTTCGACGGCCGCCCCTCAGGCGACGACATCGCCACCGGCAGCCCGCTCGATCCCGATGACGACCGCGGCGCCGACGACGCTGGCGACCACGAACGCCACGATGGCGCCGGTATCCCATCCGCCGGGGAGTCGCCGGCCGGTTTCGACGACCGGTGCGCGCAGCGCGCCGACAACGAGGGCGACGAGGAACGTCATCGTCGCGGCCTGGCGCCGCGCAAGGGCCCACTTCACCGCGTGGGAGATGGTCAACAGTCCGACGATCCCGCCTGCGAGAAACGTGACGATGGGCACGGTTTCCTCGGGTACCCCGCCTGCTTCGCCACCGAGGAACGCCAGGAGGCCGTCGACGAATCGCTTCAGCTGGGTGACCATGTACGCGTACTGGCCGAGCAACAGGAGGATGAGCGAGCCCGAGATCCCGGGGAGTATCATCGCGCTCACCGCGACGCTGCCGGCGAGGAAGATGACGAGATAGCCGTGCCCGAGCGCCCCTTCCGCGCGTCCAGAGAGCAGGAACGCCAGCAGGAACCCCGAGATGGCGGCCGCCTGCCGGCCCCGCGTATCCAGGACCATCTCGCTCCGGAGGAGCCACGCGGAGGCCGCGATGAGGCCGAAGAAGCCACCGAAGGTGAGGACCGGATAGCTGCTCATCCCGGCCTCAAGCAGCCGCGACACGGTCACGATCGACGTGAGGATTCCGGCGCCCAGCACCGCGAGGAAGACGCCGTCCATCTCGGCAAACGCGGCGATTGCCCGCTCACGACGGCTCGGGAGCGGCGCCGCGAGGACGTCGACGACGCGCCCCGGGTCGACCGCGGTGATGGCGGTGATGAGCCGCTGGTAGATCCCGGTGAGCAACGCGATGGTGCCGCCCGAGACACCCGGAACCGCGTCAGCGGCGCCCATGCAGGCGCCGCGAAGGTAGACGCCGAGTAGCGACTGCCCGTCCGCCATCAGTTGCTGGCCGGGGCAACGACGCCGCCCGCATCACGGGCCGGGGCAACGACGCCGCCCGCATCACGGGCCGGGGCAACGACGGCGCCCGCATCACGGGCCGCGGGAGCCGTTGCTGAACCGCCCAGGTCGACGGACGAGGCCAGTGCGTCGGCGGTGTCACTGGGCGCCGTCGGGTCGATCGTGTAATCGGTGTTCGGGACCTTGCTGGTGTTGTTCTTCGCGGCGCCCGGCGGTTTCGTTTTCTTCTCCAGGGTGACCTGTTTGGTGCTCTCGTTGACGCCGAGGACCTTGGCCTCGCTCACGTCGAACTCCTGGCCGTAATTGATGTCGTAGCCGCTCTCGTTCGTCGTCGTCGGCGTCGTGATGACGTACGTCGAGTTCGCGCGGACGCTCACGTTCGTGTAGCCGTTCTCCGGGCCGAAGTTGTCGTAGCCGGTCGTGGAGTACGGCAGCACCATCGTGAACTCGCCGTCCTCGTCGCTCATCGCGTGCTGCTGGTAGGTGAACGTGCTGTTCGTACTCGGCATCTTCATCTGCACCGTCGCGGTCACCTCCGTGTTCGGTGGCGCGCCGGAGCCTTCGAGTGTCGCGCCGGGCACCTTCTCGAACGTCTTCACCCACGAGGGCGTGGTGCGGCTGAACAGCAGCTGGTAGAGCGGGTTCCCCGAAAGCTGGGCCTGCCGTTGTTCGTTACTGAAGAACCGGCGGTTCTGTGTCTCGCTGGCTTTCACCAGGCGGTAGTGCTGGAGCGCTGCCACGTCCTCGCTCGGGAACGGGCCGACGCCGCCGACGCTGGCGCTGCCGTCCTCCTGGACGTACTGTCGGGCCGCGCTCATGTTGTCGAACTGCTTCACCATCGATTCGTTCTCCCCCTGGGGCGGCAGCTTGAGCGTGACATCCTCGCCTGTCGCGGTCTGGTAAGTTCGCTCCTCCCAGTCGGTGACGATGGGCGCCGCCTCCTGGGCTGAGCCGTGGTAGCGGTAGAGCCGCACCATCATGCTCTCGTAGTAGCGCTGGCTGTAGATCTGCGCGGCGGGGATGGCGCCGTTGCCCCGGGGCACCCAGACGTTCTCGTAGAAGTCCTCCGAGGAGACGTTCTGCTCGTCGTAGAACACGGTGGGCGCCCCGAACTTCGAGCGGGTCGAGGCCATCTGCCAGTCGACCATCACGTAGCGGGTCTCCTCGGTCTCGCCGGCCTCCTCGTTGAGCACGCGCTGTGCCTGGCTCTCGTTGGGCGCCAGCAGGAAGTTCGCGGCGTTGGTTGCGCCCTGCTGGAACGGGTTGGCGTTCGGGATGCGCTGACTCTGGGTCGTGATCCAGTGGCCGTAGTCCCACCAGGACATCACGCCGTAGGCGCCGTCGGGGTACTGGAAGTCGTCCGTTCGCTCGTACTTGCCGTAATAGTCCATCTGATCCGCGTTGCCTGCGCCTTCGAGATTCCCTTCCTCGGGCGTGTTCTTCTGCATCCAGTCGAACGTGCCTTCCCAGCCGAGGATGGCACCTGGTGCGGTGCTATTGCCTGCTTGGGCGGCGGTCGACGTCCTGACACCACCACCCTGTGCTGTGCCGCCGAGGGTTATCGGGACCGCAAGCACCGGGGCGACGATGAGCAGGAGCGCCGCGGTGACGGCGAGCACCTGGTAGCCCTGGATGTCGTCGGTGACGGTTCGGAGGCTGCCCGTCAGGTCGACCCAGTCGAGTACGCGTGCGAAGATGAACGCATTCGCGACGGCGACGACGACGGCGAGGTAGTAGTTGAACCGCACCTGGGTGAACGCCATCGAGGTGATGAACGCGGCCCAGACGACGAAGAACAGCTCCTCGGGGTCGTACTCGGCGATGAGGGTCGCGCCGGCGAGCAGGCCGGCGACGATGAGGAGGCCGAGCACCTGCGGGTCGATGTTGATGGCGTCGCCCACGGCGCCGAGGACCGGGGACGCGAAGATGAGCGCGACCACGAACAGGGTTCCGCCGAGGTAGTAGTAGGCCCGTTTGGTGCCCTTGCGGACGAGGGGTCGGCCGTGGATGACGACCACCGCGAAGAGGCCGGTGAAGAACGTGAGCCCGTACTCAAGGGTGATGCGGCCGGCGGCGCCGACGCCGTACCGCCGGAGTGTCGAGGGGTTGAGGAACGGTTGGGCTTCGCCGATGGTACGGGTGGCGGCGCCGGCAGAGAAGCCGACGATACGGAGGAGGTTCCCCGTGATGAGGTTGTAGATACTGCTCGCGGCGACTGCGAGGAACAGCATCCCGACGACGGCGATGCCAAGCACTGCGGCTGGATAGAGCGATGTTGACAGGTCTTCTTGCTCCCAGTAGCGAGCGAGCCAGCAGAGGAAGACGGCGCCGCCTGCGGCGGCGAGGGCGGTGATTGGCTGGAGGAGTGAGAGTTTCGTCGTCGAAAATCCGAAGGTGTCGATGGTGAGCAGGCTCATCAGCGCGACGACGCCCATCGAGACCGCAACGGCGAACGCCACCGGTTCGGGTGTGTTCTCGTTGACGATGTCGCTCGTGATGTTGACGGCGGCGAACAGGCCGACGATACCGACGAGGAACACGGCGGGCGGCCAGACCCAGATGAAGAGACCGGTCAGGAACCCACCCAGCAGTGACCACGCGAGTGGCTCTTTCAGCGTCTCCGGCTCCCGGTTCTCGATGAGTTCCTCTTCGACGACTTCCCAGACGGGCATTGTCCGCGTCGCGGCGTTGAATGCCGCGAGCAGCCCGAGCACCGCGAACCCCATGAATAGTGGTTCTGCGGCGTTGTGGTCGGCGGCGCCGACGAGTGTCCGCCGGAGGAAGGTCCCGGGGAGAAGGGCGATGATGAGCACGCCAAACATTCCGCCGAGGCGGTTGCTGAATCGCTTCCCAAGGAAGTAGACCGGGATGACGGCGAGCGCGCCGAAGACGGGTGGTGCGACGAGGAGCGTTTTCGCGATGAGCGTGTCGCTCGGGCTGCCCAGACCGATGACGAGGGCAGCGAGAGCGATAAGTTGGTCGTAGAGGGTCCCGAACTGACCGACGAATATTCCTGTGGGAAAGCCAGTCCACGGGTCGAACGGCATTGTGGATGGGAAGTGTCGGACGACGTAGTTCGTCTCGCGAAGGTGGTACCAGGCGTCGTTACCTGAGAAGTACACTTGGCCGTCCCGGATGAACCGGGAGTAGTTCTGCATCCGAATCCAGAACATCCAGACGACCGCGAGGAGGAGCGCGGGGACGTGGTACCAGTCCTCCGCAACGTCGAGGAGTGACTGGCCGAAGTCGTCGCTTTCCGTGCGCGAACTCATTAGGGGTAAGACTGGCAAAAGGGAGAAAAGGTTTGTGAAAGAGCAGGCGTTGGTGGGGGAACCTAACTGAATGGATTAAACTGACCAAACGACGGCGTGGTCTGCCTCGACAACTAACCGGAGCAATGCCATTTTAAGACCACGTAGTGAGACCACGAAGTCGAATGGCCCAGTTCAGACCAGAGTACAATCGGTCTCCAGTCTTCCTCTACTACGACCCCCACCCGGTTCACGAGAAGATGGCTGCCTACGTGGGGGCGGACTCGGTCAAGTGTAAAACCGGTAGTGCAACAGCCCGTGTGCAAGCTGGGCGTGCCCACGATTTTGGCTGCCGTCCCGTCATTCTCGAAGGTGGTGTGCCGCTCATTGAAGGGGCTGCGCTGCAGGCATTCGGGACATCGGGCCCCGTCATTGCACTCGGAGCGGATTCCACGTATCACGACCTCGTTGATGAACTACCCAACCAGACACGGATGAGTCGGCTTGCTCATCGTGTTGGTCTTCGATTTGTTGACGGAACACTTGCTGTGAGCGATCGGATAGCTGCCCTTGCTGAGCGATTCTCTGGTGGTCCAGCTCGAGTGACCCATCCGTTCGTTGAGGCGAGCCGTCATCAGGAACTCCGAAGTCTGACTCCGACGGTCGAAGGTGATCGTGTCCTCTGTGTCGGCAAGTATCGCAGGAAAAACGGCCAGGACGTACTCCGGTCGGCTGTTGAGCACGTCGATGCGTCAATCACGGTCGATTTCGTCGGTCCGGATACAGAGGGTATTGAAGAGAGTCAGGAGGTCCGAACGCATGGGTTTGTTTCCGAAGACCGGCTCATCGAACTGTACGATGAGGCGGCCCTCGTCGTCTTTCCAGCGCTTGCAGGCGCGTTCCCCGTTACCACGTTGGAGGGGCTTTCCGCATCGACACCGGTTATTACGTCACCAATGGTCGGCACAGCGACATTGGTTCGAGGAGTTCACGGAAAACTACTCTCCGATCCTCGGCCGAAAGCAGTGGCGGATGCCATCGATTGGTTTTTTTCGTTGTCCCGCGAAGACCGGATACAATTAGCTGAACGGGCGTATGGCTACGGCGCTGGTTTCACGGAAGCTGCCGGACTCGAGGTTTTCGCTTATGAACTCACCCAGCTTTTGAACGACATCGGCTACGAGCCCCTCACCGATGACTGACAAACCAAACATCGTACTCGTCTCTTGGGATAGTGTTCGCGCAGACCATCTGCCGGTATACGGTTACAACCGAGAGACAGCACCAACATTATCGGCACTTGCTGATGACGGATTGGTTTTCAAAGACCCGCAGGTTCCTGCAGTCGGGACCCCAGCGAGTTTCAGCGGCATGTTCTCGGGTGAACACACCGCCGGTAGTATGGAATACCCGAGTCCACAACACTGGAGAGAGGCGAATGAGGGGCGAACGCTCCTACCTGAACTACTTCAGGAGGAGGGGTACTATACCGGCGGATTCCACTTCAATGCCCTCGTCAGTTCTTCATTCGGTTGGGACCGCGGCTGGGACGTCTATGAGGACCACATGTGGGATGCTGATGATAGTACGGAGTCGGGGTGGAAAAAACGGGCTTATGAACTAGCCCAACGATTCGACATGGCGAACTTTGTAGTTGACCTCAAGCGGACAGTCCAAGGTCAGACACCCCCGCATTGGGAAGAGATGTGGGAGGGTATCGCTTCGTTCGTCGAGAATGCTCCCGAGCCGTTCTTTCTCTGGGTGCTGCTCATCGACACTCACCACCCTTGGTACGCACCTACCGAACACCACTACTTGGATCAACCCGGAGTCAGATCGACGTATGCATGGAACTACGCTATGCGGCGTCATTGGAGGCTAGTCGGCGAGCGACGCCAGTGTATCGTCAACGCTTATGATAACACTATTCGATACGCTGATGCCTTTCTCGACCGCTTAACTGGGAAATTAGGCACAGAGGGGTACGGTGATGACCCAATAATAGTCCATAGTGACCACGGCGACGAACTCGGTGAGCACGCGAATTATGGCCACAGGCCGCTAATGTACGACACTGTCACCCGAGTTCCGTTGGTCATGATGAACGTCGACGATACTGGGCGCATCGACGGACCTACATCGCTACTTGATTTGGGCAGTACTATCCTCGACCTCGCGGAGTCAGATGTACGTCCAAGCGACCGTCCTTCACTGCTGGGAGATGAGCGCGCCGATCGCGGCTACGTCACCGTCCAGAACGTGATGGAGGATGGTGACCGTATGGCTGCCGCCGTTGGTGAGGAGTGGAAGGTCCTCTACCACCCTGCTGGCGACTGGGGGGCAAAAGAGTTCCCAGACGAGAGCTGGGAAGCGTACCACCGTCCGGATGACCCGATGGAGAAAAACAATCGATGGGGTGAACACCCTGCGGAATTGGAGGAAGCGCTAGTCGAACAATTAAATGTAGAGCTCCAAACAGTCGAAAACGGCGAAGACAATCTCGACGAGGATACGGAAGAGCGATTGCGGGAACTCGGATACATCGAATGACTACGAGTGAGAAAATGCAACATCACTACCCATCGAAGACTATCCCGGAGATAACGAGCAGATGACTTTCGCTCAATGGATTAACGAAACTGTTCGCCGGGTACGGACTGATGGATTTACAGGTGCGAGTGAGAGTCTGTACGAGTTGTATATCGGGGGACTTCGGCGGATTAACAGTGTCTATCCAAGGGGGACAAACGTCTACGAACGCGACTGGGATCTGCTAATTCTGGTTGATGCCTGTCGTGTTGATTTGATAGAGGAAGTTGCAGCTGACTATGAATTTCTCGACCACCCTGGTGAGATTACCTCCGTCGGAAGTTCCTCACTAGAATGGCTTGAACGTACATTCACTGAGGAGTACGCGACTGAAATGTCCGGGACTGCATATGTCACAGGAAATCCGTTTAGTTATCGAGTACTCAATCCGAATGATTTGCTCGTTCTAGATGAGGTCTGGAAATACGCCTGGGACAATGAACTAGGGACGATACCAGCGCGCCCGCTTACTGACCGTGCAATTGCAACGGCACGTGAAAATAACCCCGATCGCCTCATTGTCCATTACATGCAACCCCACCTACCTTCAGTTCCCAACCCTCTTAGTGACGGGATGAACGCGGAGACCCTCGGACAAGGCGCAGGCTGGGAATCGCCATGGAAGCGCCTCCGCCGTGGGGAAATTGATAAAGAAACCGTATGGCAGGCGTATCACGAAAATTTGGAGTATGTGCTTGATGATATCGAACTCCTTTTAGAGAATATTGATGCTGACCGCGCAGTCGTGAGCGCCGACCATGGAAATGCTGCGGCCGAGTACGGCGTTTATGGGCATCCTCGCGTTCCTCTTGCAACCATTCGTCAGGTACCCTGGTATACGACAACCGGGACAGATGAGCGCACGCGTGAGCCAACCTTAGAACCCGAGGATAGCACCGCTGACGTTGAGGAGCGACTTTCCGCTCTCGGATATCGCTGATTGTCAAGTTGCCGGGCCTATTCTGTTGATATCTATCGTGTTAACCGTGAGTACGATTCCGGGTACCTTCACCGATGATACGGGCAATCTCTTCAGCGGCATCCTCATGGAGATAGAACTCCCTGACGAATCTTTGTTCTCTTTCTGTCAGATCCTCCACTCTGTCGCGGTCGAGTTCGGAAAAGAAAGAGGATAGTTCGTCTGTTGACCGGAGTACTGGAACCGGCCCCGCTGTGGCGTACGGCCGCGCTCGGATGAGTGGGGACCATTCGGTGACACAGACTACGGGAGTTCCGAGCACCATCGCCTCAAGACCGACATTCGAATTAATCGTGACCACGAGGTCCGCGCCTGCTAGGTAACCATGGAGATCCTCCTGCACTACCTTGACGGGGTACGATCGGTCGGCGGTCACTTTGTCATAGAATGCCGGTTCCTCGTTGGGGTGAATCTTGAGGACGACGTCAACGGGGACTTGCACCTCCTCAATGGCGCCGAGCACGTCCGAGATGAATGTCTGTCGGTGTACGTCGGGGAACCGTTGGGTTGCAACAACGATTCGCAGGCAGTCGGCGGCGGACTCATTATCTAGATTGACGTCGCGATCGTAGATGTCGATCAGTTGTGGCCTGCCAGTCGGGATTAGATTGTCTGTGCTGGATGTCTGCTCGGACGAAGCAAGGTGATCAACGACATGTTCACCTGGAACAAAGTGTCTTGTTTTCAATTGTGGCAGTAGTTCGTATCCCGTCGTTGCCGAATGGGGGACGTGGTAGGTATCGATATCGGCACGAATGGCTGGATATAGTATAGCCTGCTGGCGGGATCCTAGCGAGCCAACAACGAGGTTCTCCGGGTTGAGTTCCGATATCATCCGCTCGGCAAGTACTGCGTTCGCCAATGACGGAACGTGGACGGCGAAGAGGTTACCCAGAAGGTACCACAACGTGTTCGGCATCTTCACGCCAAATGCATCGTGCAGGGACACGTGGAGATGCTGGCTGAACGACCTCGTGACAATCACCTCAAAGGCGAGGCGGCCGCCACGCCAGAGCGAATCCAACATCGTCATCGGTGTCG
>CAYXXM010000027.1:0-13171 GCA_964469085.1 uncultured Haloferacaceae archaeon | reverse complement strand
TGGGTAGTCGTTGGCCAGCACGGCGCTGACGATGACCTGCCCGAGTCCGGGCCACGAGAACACGTTCTCGATAATCACCGAGCCGTCTATCACGAACGCGATGCCGATGATGGCCTGCGTGGCGACGGGAATCAGGGCGTTGCGAGCGGCGTGTTTCATCATCACCGTTCGTTCCGAAAGCCCCTTCGCCCGCGCGAGGAACACGTAGTCCTCGCCAGTGACGTTGTTCATCGACGGCCGCATCACCAGCATTGGGCCGACCCAGCCGATGAACGAGACGCTCATCAGCGGGAGCGCGATGTGGTACAGCACGTCCTTGATGATGGTGAACGCGGTCCATTCGAACTCCGGGAACTGCGTCAGCATGTACGTGCTCGGCAGCCACCCCAGTTCGTAGTTGAACACCCAGATGAACAACCACGCGATCCAGAACGCCGGCATGGAGTAGGTGAGCAGACTGCCCGTGAAGATGGTCTTGTCCTTCGTGGAGCCGCGCCACCAGCCGAGATACATGCCGACGATGGGGCCAACGATGTAGCCGACCACGAACGTCGCTCCGAACAGGATGAGCGTCCGGGGAAGCCGGCGAATGATGAGGTCCCAGACGGGAACCCGTTTCGTCGGTGACCGACCGAAGTTGCCTGTCTGGTAGTTGATCATGAAGTCGACGTACTGGCCCCAGATGGGTTCGTTCAGCCCCCAGGCCTCTCGCATCGCCTCGACCTCCTCTGGCGTCATGTCGGGGGTGATCATACTCATGATGAACGACCCCGGCATGCTCCGGATGAGCACGAACAGGAGCGTCATGATGACCAGCAGCGTCAGATACGTGATTACCAGACGCTTGCCGAGATATTTTGCGCTGATCCGTGTCATAGTTCCTCTCTCATGATGTCAGCTTATCAAATTATTTCGTGTTTCGGACGTTGTTCGTGGGTTCGTGCGACGCGCGGCGAAGGGGAACTCCCCGAAAGAACGGCCGTGCGTGGGGTGTCTGTTAGGCCTGGTTGATGTTGAACGCTTCGAAGCTCCAGGAGGCGAACGCCGGGTCGACGACGCTTCCGACGTAGCCCTGCCAGTCCGAAGAGTTGATCGGCCAATTGACCTCCGAGTAGCCCCGGGTCATGTACGGCTGGTCGAGGTAGATGCGCTCGTTCGCCTTCGCGAACTTCCTGCTCATCTCGCTCAGATCCATCGTCCCGTAGGCGTCTGCTAACTCCTCGTCGTAGCCGGCTTCGCCCATCCCGTAGCCGGTGGAGTTGTAGACGAAGGAGTCCTTGTCACCCGACGTGTCGGCGTTGTCGGTGTGGAAGAAGAAGTACAGCGAGGTGCCGTAGGCGCTCGTTCCGCCCCAGCCCATCGTGTAGATGTCGTACTCCTCAGTGCTGTACACCTTCGAGACCATCGTGTTGAAGCTGAGCACGGTGGTCTTCACCGGGATGCCGAGCCGGTGCATGTTCGAGACCCAGTTCTCGATGGCCTTTGCCTCGCGCGGCGCGTTCTGGGGCGGGTCGATGAGGAACTCGAGCGGCTCGCCGTTGCTCCGCATCTCGGGGATGGTCTTCCCGTTGACGCGAATCTCCTCCTCGACTCCATCCTCCTCTTTCAGGACTTCGCTCTCGACGGAGCCCCAGGTGTAGTCGTATTTGGACTCGGAGACGCTGGCGCTGACGCCGGAGAGCGTTCCCGGAACGTCCTTGCCGGCGTAGGTCCCTTCGCTGCCGTCCACGACCGATCCGCTACGCAGGAACTCCTTGATGGCCTCGTAGTCGGGAATCCCCGCCTGTGCCTGGCGGAACGTGAACATGTTGGAGGCGGGGTCCTTCAGCAGTTCGCCGTCGAAGACGCTTTCCGGGCGTGCTGCGCGATAGCCCGGCGAGTGGGGATAGTCCCCCTGGAGCGAGTTGCCGCTCTGGAGGCGGTCGATCCAGTAGAACTCGTCCCACATGAACGCAAGCGCCTGTCGGAAGGCGGTGTCGCCGAGCGGCTTCCGACGGACGTTGTAGCCGTAGTAGGAGAACCCGGAGTCGAACCCGCTAACGAGCTCCTGCCCCTCGTTCTCCTCGACCTCGCCGAGTTTCGAGTTCTGCATCGACCCGTAGTGGGTGTCGAGGTCGCCCTCGAGGAACGCCTGCGTCATCGCGGACTCGGAGCCGTACACCTTGAAGTTGATCTCGTCCAGGAACGGCCCCCCGTCGATGATCTGCTTGTGGTCCTTCCGCCACTGGAGGCTGGACAGTTCCTCGTGGAAGCTCGGGTTGACGGGCTCGCCGTCCTCCCGGAACACGACCTGCATCGCCGTGTCGGCGTCGAACCGGGTCAGCTTCCCCGGACCCAGCGAGAACGCTTCGCCGTCGGTCCCTTCGACCGGCTCGAACTTCTTGAAGTCCTTCCCTTCCCACTGCTGGGGCGGGAGGAACGGACAGCCACCCAGGACCGTCCCTTCCCAGGTCCCGATGGCTTTGGTCATCTTGATGTGGAAGTCCCAGTCGCCGTCGTCCTCCTCGATCAGGTCGACGGCGTCGATGAAGCCGGCCAGCTCACCGGGCTCGTTGTCGAGGACGTAGTTGTACGAGAACAGGACGTCCTCCTTCGTGAACGACTCCCCGTCGGCCCACTCCAGGCCATCTCGCATGTTGGCGTACACGTCGGGCTTCGCGTCGTCGCCCTCGGTGTTCTCGATCTTCCAGTCAGTGAACACCCACGGTTTGGGGTCGTAGCTGACCGGGTCAGTCGTGATCCCGTACTCGTACACGAGCGTGAGGGCCACTGCGGAGTACACCGAACCCGAGCGGAGGATGTTCGACGTGTCGGGATTCGCGGACATCCCGTACGTGAACGTCCCGCCCGTTTTCACGTCCGGTTCCGGCGTGGCCGAGGGCGTACCCTGCTCGGTCGGGGTTGGCTCCTCCGTCGGGGACGGCGTCTCCGTCCCATCGCCACCTGAACAGCCAGCGACGCCCAGCGACACCGCCGCGGCGCCACCAGCTTTCAGGAACTTTCGTCGTCCGTCGTCTGTCTCGTTGCCTTGCCTTTCAGGCATGGGTAGATTCTTGGGAACAGGTTACTTGAATCTTTGGCATTGATACGCCATCACAGGCCATCCCGGAGTGCATGTGTGCCGGTGGTATCGGGCTGTTCTCCGCTACTTGGGTCAGGGA
Source organism: uncultured Haloferacaceae archaeon (assembly GCA_964469085.1). Lineage (GTDB taxonomy): Archaea > Halobacteriota > Halobacteria > Halobacteriales > Haloferacaceae > Halolamina. The sequence goes on along the minus strand of CAYXXM010000027.1, from coordinate 10,010 downwards.
ACGCATAGGTCATCGCCAGGATACTTTTAAGTACGGACCGGTGACGATGTGAAAGAAATTCTCGGGTTCAGATCGATTCTGTCAGCGGCACGCCGTTGGCCCCTTTGAAGCCGTAGTAGACCGTCGCAACGGCGGCCATCGAGCCAAGCGCGATGTAGTTGTCGGTCCCGAGGACGGTCTCGTGGCTTCCCGACCAGAAAAAGCCCAGCGTCGCCCAGAACGTCGCGAGGGCGAAGCCGATGGCGAGCAGCTTTGAGGCCAGGACGCCGCGGTCGGTGAGCGCGGCGAGCATCCCGAGCACCATCACCACCCCCGCGGCGACAGCGAACACGGACCGCGTATCGTGAGCCATGACGGAGGGAGGCGTCCATCGCCGTTAAACTCTGTGACGGCCACCGTACAGCGCTACCAGTCTACCCCGTTCTCTGTCGACCCGTAGCCGTGCCGGTCCGCAACGAGTCCGCCGATGGCTCCGAACACGAGTGCGTAGCCGCCACTCACGAACACGGTGGGAATACCCGCCGGCGACGCCGTGGCAGCGGCGTTCGCGGCGCTGGCCTCGAAGATGAACGCACCAACCAGACTGCAGGCCACGTAGCCGGCAGCGATGCTCGCCCCGGCGTTCCGTGCCCCGTTGGCCCCAGGTGTTTCGCTCACAGGAACCACAGCGTAGCCGGCGCCGATGAGCAGCAGTGGGACGATGAGGAACAGAACCAGTGGAATGCCCCCGACTTCTCGCAGGAGATTCACGGCAGTCAGCCGGTTGACTCCGCCGAGCGAGTCAGCGGAGGGAACGGTCGTCGAAATGAACTGTGCATTGTAGAAGAGCCAGCCCGAAATCGCGATGTCCGACGGCGGTGTCCCGAGAATCTCGCCGAGTGGGACAGGCTCTCGGTAGCGGCCATCGATTTCCACGGCCAGCACGGCCGCAGTCCTCCCCACGGTCAGGGCCGCCGTCGTCACGAGTCCAACAATGTACGCGACGACACCAGCGAGCACGGACCGTTCGAGTGGCAGGTGGGTGAACGCCATTCGGTTTCAGGAGCCGTGGAAGCTTAAAAAGTGTTCCCCAGGACTCACCGGACTCGGCGGGTTCTTCCGACACCGACGGGTTTCGGAACGTAATGAGTGCGGAAGCGGGGAGCGTCTTCGACGTCTACCGGCAGCGCGTCGAGCGCCCGGTCTATCGGCTGTTCACGACGTACGGACCGGGGCGACTCAAGTGGATGACCGTCGGGATGATTGCAAACGTTCTCGCCTGCGGTGCGAGTTTGCTTCCGCCGCTGTTGCTGGAGGACGGCGAAATCGTCGAGCGCGCGGCTGAACGTTCCGAGCGGTTCGAGCGCTTCGAGGCAGGCTCCAACGGGCCGGCTGACGAGGACTGACCGGTCGCTCCGACGTTCCCCGGTCCAACCTTTCAAATACGAGAGCGCGACCAGCCTCGCTGTGGTCTGAGAGCCACCCGGAGCGGGAAGCGGGAGCGCGGCGCGTCGTTCCGGGAGCGGGTGCTGGCGCCGCCTGTTCGCCATTCATCCATGGCCGTCGTCGAACGACTGTCGACGGGTCATTCGCGGCCGAGCGATCGCACACAAGCAAGCGATGGTGGGAACCCCCAACGGAGTGGGGAGCCGTGAGCTTCGAGGGACGACCTTCCCTGATGCGGACCGTTTTTGCGGCGTCGACGAGAAACGCCGGACTATGCTCGACGGCGTAAACGTGGCTCTCGGAGTTACCGGCAGCATCGCTGCGGTGAAAACGGTCGAACTCGCCCACGAACTCCGACGGGAGGGTGCCGCCGTCCGCGCCGTCATGAGCGACGCGGCAACCGGCATCATCGGGCCGTGGGCGCTGGAGTTCGCCACGGACAACCCGGTCGTGACCGAACTCACGGGAAGCGTCGAGCACGTGCAACTCTGCGGGCAGACGGGCTGGGCGGACGTGCTCCTGATTGCACCAGCCACCGCCAACACGGTCGGGAAAATCGCGGCCGGCATCGATGACACCCCCGTGACGACGTGTGCGACCACGGCGCTCGGCGCCGACATCCCGGCCGTCGTCGCCCCAGCGATGCACGAGCCGATGTACGACCACCCGGCGATTCCCGAAAACCTCGCCACGCTGGAGTCATGGGGCGTCGACACGGTCGACCCGCACATCGAGGAGGGGAAGGCCAAAATTGCGACAGAGGCCGCCATCGTCACAGGGGTCGCCAGAGCGGCGGGTGAAACACCTCTCGACGGCGAAACTGTGGTCGTCACTGCCGGTGGGACCACCGAGCAGGTCGACCCGGTCCGGGCGCTGACGAACCGGGCATCAGGGAAGACAGGTCGCGCAGTCGCCCGCGCGTGCCACGTGCGCGGCGCGGAGGTTCGCCTCATTCACGGCGACCTGCTCGGCGACCGTCCCGACACTCACTACGCGGCGACGACCTGGATCGAGTCGGTCGCCGAGTTACAGGAGGCGACCGACACGGCGCTCGAGGGTGCCGACGCGATGGTTTCAGCGGCCGCCATCTCGGACTACACCGTCGATGCGTCCGCCGCGAAAATCCGCTCCGGTGAGGAGGAGGTCACCCTGACGCTGACGCCGACACCGAAACTCGTCGACGCCGTCCGGGAAGAGTATCCCGACCTTCCGCTGGTGGGGTTCAAAGCCGAAACCGGCGGCGACGACGTGACGCTGGTCGAGCGGGCACGGTCGCTTCGGGACCGGATCAACGCGGCGTTCGTCGTCGCGAACGACGCGAGCGTGATGGGAGACGACACGACCCGCGCGCTGATGGTGACCGGCGACGAGTACTCGACGTACGACGGCGGAAAATCCGGACTCGGGCTGGCAGTCGCGGACGAACTCGCGGCGACGCTGGCCTGACCCCTATTCGCGACCGGGTTCTTCCGGTTGTTGGTCCGTGCGCCCCGGCCAGCTAACCCCCTCCTGGAACTCGATGCCCATCCGCTGGGCCGTCCGACTGATGAGGTGGGCCCCCGTCGGCGCGGTGAGAAAGAGGAAGACGATGGTGACGAGCGCTGGCAACCCCTCACCGGCGGGCGCGTAGTAGAACCACGTCGCCAGTGCAATCGAGGAACTCCCCATCGTCGTCGCCTTGGTCGTCGCGTGCATCCGGTTGTAGACGTTCGGGAGCCGTATCAGCCCGAACGTCCCGACGAAGAGGAAGAACACGCCGACACCGACAAGCAGCGACACCAGGGCAGTTCGCAGGAGTTCCATCGACCCCCCAGCCGCCTCGCCGCTCCCAGCCAGCAGCGCGAGCAGTATCGTGTCCATCATTGGATGATGTCCCCCTCGGTGATGAAGCGCGCGACGGCAATTGTGCTGATGAAGCCGATGATTGCGAGCACGACGGCTACGTCGACGTAAAACCCCGAATCCGTCAGCATCGAGTACAGCAGCGCGATGGCGACGACGTTCGTCCCGATGACGTCGAGGCCAACTACCCGGTCGGGCACACTCGGTCCACGAATCACGCGGTAGCTGGCAACGAGCGTCACCGCGGCGGCGGCGACGAGTCCGCCCTGGAGCACGAGGGCAAGGAGCCCGGATGGGTCACTCATCGCTCTCACCTCTCCCGGCGCCATGTCCGCGCTCGACGGCCCCTGGGTCGGGAACCGGGTCGCCAGGTTTCAGCTCCTCGTCGAAGATGGCGAGCGCGAACTCCTCCCAGACACGTATCGGGTCGACGACTGACTCACGGGTTTCGGCGGCGATACTGTGCACGTACAGGCTGTTGCGGTCGGCGTCGTAATCCATGGTGAGCGTTCCCGGCGTGAGGGTGATGCTGTTGGCGATGGTCGTGATGGCGGTGTCGCTCCGGACACGCAGGGGCACCTCCACCACGGCTGGCTCGATGGGGAGCCGCGGCGAGAGCACGAGCCTGGCCACCGCGAAGTTGGCGATGACGAGGTCCTTCAGGAAGATGACCACGTAGAGCGTGGCGTACGGTGCGACACGGAGATTGCGGCTGAGCGGGATAGAGGGCGTGTAGAACCGCCTGATTGCGAACGCCAGGGGCATCCCCACAGCGAGGCCGATGAGGAACTCCTCCGCGACTCGGGTCGGGGTAAGCTCCATCCCGCGGACGAACAGCCAGAGGACCGCAAGCAACAGGCCGTTCGCGGGCCAGCGTCGGCTCACGGCTCCCACCCCCGGTGGGGTACCCACCGCTGGATTCGGGATAGCGCCGGGCCAGCAACGAGAAGCAGCAGACTATGGCTCCCTGTCTCGCCCGAACTCGTAGCTGGCGAGACGGCCTCGACGTACGCGGCGGTGTCGAGCGCCGCCTGGGCAGCCATCTCGGCAGCGGCGTAGACCGGTTCGAAGCCGACGCCGGTTCCGACCAGCGCCAGCGCCAGTGCGACGAGCACACCGACCTGGACTGCCGAGGCCGTCTCGTGTTCGTACGGTGGAACCTCCGGTTCTGTTCCACCATCAGCCTGGACACCGCCGAACCCTGCGAGGACGGCTGGCGGGGCGTCGTCCCAGAACACCTCGTTCCAGGCCAGCGTGAAGTACGCAATCGTCAGCACCGCGCCAGCGAGCGCGACGGCGACGGCGATGCCAGCGCCCGGCGCGCCGAGCGCCCACGCCTCGGCGGCAGTCCTGAAGACGAAGAACTTCCCGAAGAAGCCGGGGAGCGGTGGGATACCTATCAGTGCCAGCATCCCGACGAAGAAGGCGCCACCGACCAGCGGCGCCTGTCCCGCGACGCCGCCGAGAGCGCCGAACCGGCCAGCCCCCGCCGCGTCGCGAACCGTTCCCGCCCCCAGGAACAGGACGGCCTTCGCGAGGCCGTGATTGAACGCGTAGATGAGTGCCGCGACGATACCGAGGGTGCGCAGCGAGGGCACCGTCGCGGCCACCCCGAGCGGGAGGAGAATGAACCCGACCTGTCCGATGGAGGAAAAGGCCAGCAACCCGTCCAGATCCTCGCGACCGAGCGCCGCGACTCCGCCGAGCAGGATGCTCGCGGCCCCCATCACGAACAGCACCGGCCCGAAGAAGCCGAGGAACGCGCCATCGCTCGCGGGGACCAGTCCGGGGAGGGTGAAGCCACCGACCTCTGCGGCGGCGAATACGGTGAAGTAGAGCCGGATGATGGCGTAGATGCCGACTTTCTTCACGACGCCGGCAAGCACCGCTGTCACCGGCGCGGGCGCCGCGCGGTAGGCGCCGGGCACCCAGAAGTGGAACGGAACGACGCCGGCCTTCAGTGCGAACACCGTGAACAGCAGCGCGCTCAGCCCGAGCGTCGGAACGACGGCGACACCCGACGCGGGCTCTCCGAGCAGTCGCGCGATGTCGGCCATGTTGAGCGTCCCCGTCGTCGCGTAGATGCCGCCGACTGCCAGGAGCATCACCGCCGAGCCCAGCAGGTTGAGCACGACGTACGAGAGCGCCGCACGGGTGTGCTGGGCACCGGAGTAGAACAGCACCAGCACGTACGAGGACATCAGCATCACCTCGAACCAGACAAAGAGGTTGAAGATGTCGCCGGTGAGGAGCGCGCCGGTGACGCCAGCGATCATGAAGTGATAGAGCGGGTGGAACGTGAGGCGCTGGGCGAACTCGTCCATGTAGTCCACGGCGTAGACGAGCGCGGGGAACGAGACGACTCCGGAGAGCACCAGCATGAATGCCGACAGCGGGTCCGCGACGGCGACGATGCCGAACGGCGCCTGCCAGTCCGACACCTGGTAGACCAGCGTCTCGCCGCCGAACACGCGGCTGGCGAGCAGCAGGACTGCGCCGAGATAGCCCGCGCTCCCGAGCACGCTGAGCCCCCGCTGGAGACGGGGCAGCGGTCGTGCGAGCATGGTCAGAACCGCCGCGAGGAGCGCGACGAGCATCGGCGCGACGGCGAGATGCGGTGCGCTCATGCGTGCTCACCCCCGGTTTGGTCGTCGACTCCGGCATTCTCGTCGACTCCGGAGTCATCCTCAACTCCGGAGCCATCCCAAACTCCGGCATCCTCGTCGACTCCCGCGTCGTTGCCCGCCTCTGACTCCATCTGACCTGCCCTGACCCCACCGTCGGGAATAGTTTCGAACCCGGGCGGTGACTCCCGCTCGGCGACAGTGGCGAGGTCGAGGGTCCCGTGCTCCTGGTAGACGCGATAGGTCAGCACGAGCGCGAGCGCCGTCGTGCCGAAGCCGATAACGATGGCCGTCAACACGAGCGCCTGGACCAGCGGGTCCGACACGGTTGCCGGGTCCGTCGCCGGGCCGTGGCCCAGAATCGGTGCGCCGCCGCCGAGCCCGCCCATCGTAATCAGATAGACGTTTGCGGTCTGTCCGATAATGGTGACCCCCCAGACCACACGGACCAGGTCCCGCCGAAGCATCAGGAACGTCCCGATGGCGAACAGCGTGCCGAGCACCACCGCAAGGACGAACTGGGTCATTCAGAGCCCACCTCCGCGATGACCGTCAGCAGGCCGCCGACGACGACGAGGTAGACGCCGAGGTCGAACGCCAGTGCCGACGCCACCTCGAACTCGTGGTAGAGCGGGACGCCCTCGAGGAAGGCGACTCCCTGGGTCAGGAACGGGTAGCCGCCAAGAATCGGCGCCAGTCCGGCGAACACCGCGATGGCGAGACCGGCCGAAACCAGCCACCGGTAGACCCCGACAATGTCCAGCGTCGGCCGGTGGAGCAGTTCCTCGCGAATGTAGTCCAGCCCGAACGTGATGTAGATGAGCACGAACGCCGTCGACGTGAGCACGCCACCGATGAAGCCACCGCCGGGGAGGTTGTGGCCCTGCAGCAACAGCGCAACCGCAACCACGACGATGAGCGGGACGACGGTCCGTACGACCGTTCTGGCGATGACCGTCGTACCCCGCCCGAACTCCCGGGACGAGGTGTCGCCGCGGACTTCCTCGGCGTCGCTCATCGCGTCTCACCTCTATCGCGCATCCGCACCAGCGTCAGCACCGCGAGCGCGGCCATCGCCACCACGGATATCTCCCCGAGTGTGTCGAACGCCCGGAAGTCGACCAGAATCACGTTGACGATGTTCCCTCCGCCCCCGTAGTCGGTGAACACCGCGCCGTGCTCAGCGGGCACACCCGCGCGGGCGATGAAGAACTTCTTGATGGTGGCTGACGGGTCGGCGGCCGTGGTGATCAGGACCGTCACGGTCACGGTCAGTCCCGCAATCAACGAGAGCACCCCGTCCCGGATGACGACCAGCCGATTCGACCCACCGTAGTACGCCGGTAGCTGGTCGAGCACGAGCAGGAACAACGCGAGGACGAGCGTCTCAACGACCAACTGTGTGAGTGCGAGGTCCGGTGCATCGGCCAGGATGTAGAAAATCGCCACCATGAATCCAAGGATGGACAGCGTCAGGACGCCAGCGATGTGTGAGGGGGCTCTCCCGACGGCGACGGCACCGACGATTGCGACCAGCAGAATCAGCGCTACCCGGACGGCCATTCCGGGACCGAGGCCGGCGACGGGGGGGAGCGAGACGCCAGCTGCGAGATAGCCGCCGAGCGCGAGCGTGACGACCGTCGCCACTGACCAGACCAGATAGGTCCGGAGGAGCGTCGGGCGAAGATACGGTGTTGCGCGAATGCTCGCGGTTTTGAGTCCCGTGACGCCGGTATCGTACCACCAGTTCGCCCGCGCTGGGCCGGTCGTGATGGTGTTGACCAGCCCGTGAAGCTGGCTGTAGCGTGGATAGAGCATGGCGCCGAGCAGAATCGTGAGCCCACTCATCACCACCGGCGGGGTCAACTGGGTCGGGAGCGCCGCGTGGACCGTCGGATGCCCCGGCTCACCGGGTAGTACGCTCGCGAATGCCTCGTTGGCGATGAACGCCGTCGTGATCTGCGTGCCAACTGCCACGTCTAGCGAGATGGCGGCGACGAGGACACCCAAAACTGCCGTCGGGGCGAGCATCGCGAGCGGCGGCGCGTGGACGTGCGTGTCAGCCAGCCACTCCGTTCGCTCGCCCCAGAACAGCATCAGGAAGCGAATCGAGTAGAGGAACGTGAACACCGACCCGAAGACCGCCACCACCGGCGCGAGCCAGGCCACGCCGCCGTATTGGACGCCGAACTCCCAGGCGGCGTCGAACAGCAGCTCCTTCGAGTAGAAGCCGTTGAACGGCGGGATGCCGGCCATCGAGAGCGAGGCCACCGTCGCAATGGCGGCTGTCACGGGGAGCTCCTTCCTGAGGCCGCCGAGATTCGTTAGCTTCCGGGTTCCAGCCTCGTGGGCGACGATGCCGGCGACGAGGAACAGCGCGGCCTTGAACGAAGCGTGGTTCAGGATGTGGAACGAGCCGGCCTCGCCGCCGACCCCCTCCGCGAAGCCGAACCCAGCGATGATGAGCCCGAGGTGGGAGGCCGTCGAGTACGCCAGAAGCTCCTTGATGTCCGTCGCGCCGACAGCCAGAATCGCGGTGACGGCCATCGTCAGCAGTCCGACGGCGACGAAGACGGTTGTCCACGGGACGATGCCGTGGGCGTCGCTGGCGAGGAAGAACGGCCGGAAGCGTCCGACCAGATAGACTCCGGCTTTCACCATTGTGGCGGAGTGGAGGAACGCCGAGACGGGGGTCGGTGCCTCCATCGCGTTCGGTAGCCAGACGTGGAACGGCACCTGTGCGGACTTGGTTGCCGCGCCGATAGCCAGAAGCAGCAGCGTCGGGACGAACAGGCCGGCTGCGCGGAGCCGGTTGCTCACGGCGACCGGGTCCGAAAGCAGTTCCTGGATGGCGAACGTCTCGCCCGCCCAGGCGAGCAGGGCGAAGCCGACGAGCATGAACAGTCCGCCGGCGACCGTGATGAGCATGGATTTGCGGGCAGCGTAGAGCGAGTCGTCGTCACCGGTGTAGTGACCGATGAGCAGGAACGAGGAGACGGAGGTCAGTTCCCAGAACGTGAACAGGGCGACGAGGTCCGACGCCAGCGCGACGCCGAGCATCGAGCCCATGAACGCAAGCAGCGTGGCGTAGTACTTCGCCTGCCCCGGCTCGCCGTGCATGTAGCCGCCGGAGTAGGTGAGAATCAACGTCCCGACACCGGTAGCGAGATACGCGACGAGCAGGGAGAGACCGTCGACGTAAAAGGAGAGCGACACGCCGAGGCTCGGAATCCACTCCACCGAGACCACCCCTTGCGCACCGCCAGTGTGGAGGCGAACCACGATGCCCAGACAGACAGCAGCGACTGCGGCCGCGGCGTAGGCGGTGCGCTCACCCAGGACGCGATAGAGCGCGGGAACGACCGCCGCGGCGGCGAACGGGAGCCCGACCAACGCCAGGACGAGCAGTATCGGTTGCACGCGGATGTATCGCGTCAGAGCAAACTTAGGTGTTCGGAACTTCGAGTGGGCTACTGCACGCTGTCAGTTCGGATTCAGTGGGCGGTGTCGCCACAGACCGCCATCCTTTACACACCACACTCGGAACCTTCGACATGGATAAACTCCGCCGCTCCCTGCTGGAGGCGCCAATCATCGAGAAGGGTGAGTATCAGTACTTCGTCCACCCCGTTAGCGACGGGGTTCCCATGCTCGACCCCGGGCTCCTCCGGGAAATCGTCATCCGCATCTGCCGGAAAGTGGAGTTAGACGACGTCGACAAGATCGTCACCCCGGCCGCGATGGGGATTCACATCTCGACCTCGGTCTCCCTGATGACGGATATCCCGATGGTCGTCATCCGCAAGCGCCAGTACGGCCTAGACGGCGAAGTGTCGCTCTCCCAGCAGACCGGCTACTCCGAATCCGAGATGTACATCAACGACGTGGAGCCTGGCGACACGGTCCTGGTCATCGACGACGTGCTCTCGACTGGCGGAACACTGTCGGCCATCTGCGAGGCACTCGACAACGTGGGCGCCGACCTCGCCGACGTCATGGCGGTCATCAAGAAAGCCGGCGAGAACGAACTCGACAAGACCGAGTACGGCTACAAATCGCTCATCAACGTCACCGTCGAGGACGGCGACGTCGTCATCGTCGTCGGGCACGGCGACGGGT
>CAYXXM010000026.1:0-13216 GCA_964469085.1 uncultured Haloferacaceae archaeon | reverse complement strand
GACGTTTGAGGACGAGGCCAGGGAGTCCGTCTCCGAGCTCATCGACGCCCAATCCACGCTCACGCTTGTCACCTTCGAGGTGGACCACGGCGTCAGCTTCCCCTTCCGCAGCGCCGAGCGCGTGGTGGTGACCGTCGGCTACCCGCCCGGAGCGGAACCGCCGTCGCTGGTCGACCGCATCTACCGGCGGGTCGCGGCCATCGACGAGGGCCCGTTCGGGCTCGGCTTCGACGACGACCTCCGCGTCGAGGTCCACTACACCGCCGTGGAGTCGACGGACTCGAAAGCGAGGAACAACCGCCTCGGGACTGCAGAGGGGACGGCGAGAACGGGTGGGTTCGGGGCTGCGGCGGGCGTCGCGTAACAGTAGTCGGGAGCACAGGTTCGGTATTCAGTTCCGGCGCGAAACGCTTGTGCCGCCCTGCGCGAGCGTGAGGCACGACCGAGCACGGCGGAACCGGAGGTCCCGTCAACATCGAGGAGCGTAACTCCTCGGGCAACCGGAAGCCGATGGCTTCCGGTGACAGCCGGGCGTAGCCCGGCGACGAAGCGAAGGGGTCGGCTGGGGAGGCCCGTGGGCTGTGCGGTCCCAAGTGTGCAAGTATCAGCGCAGTGTTGGTCGTCGTCGCGGGCGTGTTCGCTGTCGCGGAAGCGGTTTCAGCAGTCCTGCCTGAAACCCAACCCGACGTGCAGGATAGGGAGAAATATGGGGCTATTACCAGGATATGGAGAACGTAGGTCTATTCGAGCTTGCTTGGGTGCCCGTAAGTAGGAACTTCGTCTTCAATCACATATACTCCACTAGTGGCACCTTTGAGTATCAACGGTGTATCCGCCACAAAGGATGTATAGTATCAAAAACGCCTTAAATTATGAACCGCAGAAAATTCATCATAGCCGCGCTTGGAGTTACGGGGGCTTTTGCGGGGTGTCTTGGGCCTTCCAATGACGACCGGGAGTCAAACGGTGGTTCTGGCACTCCAACCAACAATGTCGATAGTCCTACTACGAATTATGAGGGTGATGAAAGGGCGGATCTTCTCATTCGAAACAAAACCAGTTCGTCGGTTACTCTTGAGATGAGTGTCACTGACGATTCAGGCAACGTGGTCCTCGAAAAGTCCTATGAGCTGGCTCGCGATAAAGATGAAAAAGGCGAAGTGAAAGATTCCATTAATGAATTGTGGGGTCATTTATATCATTATACGTTCACGACGGATTCCGGGTTGAAAGAATCACGAGAATATGGTGCTTCGCCGCCAGAACAACTCAGAGTGAAAATATTTTCTTCTGAAATTGAGACCGACGTCGTGGCTTGAGCGATCTTATGGTTTCCGGGCGGATTATCGCTAATCAAATCAAGGGCTCTGGCGTCTGCAGGATTTGGTTTATCAAATGTTTCGTCAATCTGTCTTTTTAAGCTGTTAAGTCCTCGAGATGCCGGTAATATAGCTATAGAAGGTATGTATCGCCGGTTCCTCCAACTCTTCTAAATAACGAAACCCGTGCAACCACCTATTGGCAGAAGAAAGAGTAGAGGCCGTCAGCCGCTACGCGACACCGGTGCGGAACGCTGACGGGCAGGCGTTACGCGACACCGGTGCGGAACACTAACGGGCAAGCGTTACGCGACACCGGTGCGGAACGCTAACGGTCACCCGTTACGCGACACCAGTACGGAACGCCAACAGTCCCCCGTTACGCGACACCGGTGCGGAACGCTCTCGGTCAAGCGTTACGCGACGGCGGCAGGTCCGTCTCCCAGTCGACGGCGGCGACGACGCGGTCCAGCGCCGCGTCAATCTGCTCGGCCTCGGCGACGCTCATGTAGATGTCGGCGTCGACGTCGGTCGAGCGGTCGGATTTGTTGCAGACCGTCACGATGGGTGCGTCGAAGCGCCGCTTTATCTCCGTCAGGAGTTCGAGCTGGGACTCGACCGGGTAGCCACAGTCGCCGGAGGCGTCGAGCATGAACAGCACGGCGTCCGCCAGGTGGTCCAGCGCGGAGACCGCCTGGCTCTCGATGTCGTTGCGCTCGGCCGCGGGGCGGTCGAGCACGCCGGGGGTATCGACGATCTGGTAGCGAACGTGGTCGTGCTCGAAGTGGCCGACCTGGACCGCCTTCGTGGTGAACGGGTAGGACTCGATCTCGTTGCTCGCGTTGGTGACGTGGTTGACGAAGGAGGATTTCCCGACGTTGGGATAGCCCGCGACGACGATGGCCGGCTCGTCGGGGCGGATGTCCGGCAGCGTCTTGAGCTGGTCGCGGGCCTGCCCCACTTCCAGGAGGTCGGCCTCGATTTCGTCCATCACGTCGGCCATCCGGGCGAACGCCTGCTTCCGGTGCTTCTGGGCCGTCTCGGTGTCCGCGTTCCGAATCTTGGTGGTGTACTCCGAGCGGAACTCCTCGATCCGGCGGCTCGCCCAGGTCACCTCGCTGAGCGCCTGTCGCAGGCGGTCGACGTCGACGATGGCGTCGGCGAGTTCGTAGTAGAACGGGTCGACGTAGTCGAAGTCCGGCCAGGCGTTCACCACGTTCTCCAGATTGTCCGACAGGATGTTCGCGGCGGTCCGCAGCATCGCTTCCTGGGCCTCGTAGGGGGATTTCGCCCGGCCGGTCCGGGCGGCCCGCGAGAAGGCCTTGTCCAACAGCTCCTCCGACCGGGGAGTGGTCGGAAGGTCCTCGAACGTCATTGATTGTGCAAGTTAGCGGCTCTGCGCGTAAAAGCGCGTCCGTTCGACGGGGCCCGCCACAGCGGGAGGTTTTGCTGCGCGTCGGGAGTTCGCTATCGCGCCATGTCGTTTATGATTCGCGCTCAACGGTCCAGGTAGGCTTGCTGGACCCCGACCACGTCGGCCGAATCCTCGCAGTTCGCGTAGCGCTCCAGCGGTTCCGCGTTGAGTTCGAGGAACGTCTCCCCCCAGGTGAACTTCGCGAGTATTCGCTCTGCATAGTCAGACTCGCCCAGGATGGTCAGGGCAGCCGCGAATGCCTCGACGGTTGTGAGCTGCATCGGATTGCCGAAGTTCACCGGGTTCGCGGCGACGAGATACGGCAGCGCCCGGTGGTCCCCGTCGATGGTGAACTGCTTCTCGCCGGCGGACTCCCACGAGCAGTCCAGTGCAACCAGCGCCCGCTCGGCGGACTGGCGGTCCGCCGGCGAGAGCGCGCGGTCGGCGTGGGGGTTGAGGACGACGCCGGTCGGCGTCGCGCGGTCCGAGCGATGGAGCTCAGCGAGGTCGAACCGGGCGAGCTTCCGGGCCGTGCATTTCTCGGGGTCGTCGTCGCCCTCGTACCGGACGTGCAGATCCACACTCCCACTGAACGCCCCAGGGAGAAAGGCGTCGCGGACGGACCGCCCGATTGATGGGTCCGCTGGCCCACGACACCGGTATGAGCCACGTCCAGTTGGTCGAACAGTACTACGAGGCCATCGACGCGAACGACGGCGAGGCCCTCGAAGCGGTGCTGGCGCCGGCGTTCCGGCAGGACCGGCCCGACCGCAGTCTCGACGGGCGGGACCGGTTCGTCGAGTTCATGCTTAACGAACGGCCGCGGACCGACACTGTCCACGCGGTAGATACGTTGTTCCTGCCGGAGGATCGGGAGGCCGAGCACGAGCACCACGACGAGGAGGAGGTCGCCGTCCACGGCCGCCTGTTCAACAAGGACGGCAGCGAGCAGTTCGCGTTCGTCGACCTGTTCACCGTCGGCGAGGAGGGCATCACCCACCTCCGGACGTTCACGAAGTAGTAGATGTCGTCCGCGAGACCCGCGTCAGAGCTGTAAACGCGTTCACGCGGGTTATTTTTCTCGGTACGCGGCTTTGCGCTGTTGCGTGAGAGATCCCTGTTTAGGGGTTGATGAGTTCGATGCTCCACAAGAGATTTGACTGACGGGTAGCGAAATTTACAGAATGGAGCAGCAAATCTTCCCCGCGACGCTCCTTGCGCTTCCTGCCGGATATGTTCTCACGGTCGCTTCGAGCGTCTTGATCGACCGCGCTCTATCTCCCCGCTTACCCCTCCCAGCACGTGCCGTGATGGGGGCGTTCCCTTCGGTACTCATCGGTGTTGGCGTTGCGATCATCACCGCACCAGCAATCGCACTCACCGCGGCTCTTGCGTACGTGACAGTCGCCACGGCGTTGTGGTTCGGGATGGCGCTACGGCGTCGACGGTGGTTCGCTGCAGTCCCGACGATGCTCTCGTTGTGCGGTACGTGGTTTGCGTCAGAGAACACCGCAATTGGGGTCATTGCGGTCGTTAGTGTCGCCTCACTTCCGGTCGTTGCGCTTGGATACCGGCTTGGGGCAGACGACTCGGTAGATGCGACCAGACGTACGTCGTAGAACCAATTACTTAGTTATCGTCGTGAACGCTGGTCCCGACCTCGGAGCTACTTCCGCTCCCCAGCCCCTAATGCGCTCTCCCCGACCGGTTCGTGCCCTTCGACGAGTTCCTGCCCGCCCATGTACGGCTGGAGCGCCTCGGGCACGTCGACCGTGCCGTCCTCGTTCTGGTAGTACTCCAGAATCGCGACCAGCACCCGCGGGACCGCGACGCCCGACCCGTTGAGCGTGTGGAGGTACTCCGCCGACTCGTGGCGCTCGGGGCGGTACTGGATGCCCGCCCTTCGGGCCTGGAAGTCCTCGAAGTTCGAGACCGACGATACCTCGAGCCAGCGGCCGCCGATTTCGGGGCCCTCCGGCATGTCGTCGCCGGGCGCCCACACCTCGATGTCGTATTTCTTGGCCTGCGTGAACCCCAAATCGCCCGTGCACATCTCCAGGATGCGGTACGGCAGGTCGAGGCGCCGCAGCACCGCCTCGGCCTCCGCGAGGAGCCCCTCGAACCGCTCGTCGCTTTCCTCGGGCCGGACGAAGTTCACCAGTTCGACCTTGTTGAACTGGTGGACCCGCACGATGCCCCGGGTCTCGGTGCCGTGCTCACCGGCCTCCTGCCGGAAGTTCGGCGAGTAGGCCTGATACTTCAGCGGCAGGTCGTCGTCGAGCAGGATGTCGTCGCGGTGCATGTTGGTGACGGGGACCTCTGCAGTGGGAAGCAGCCACAGGTCGTCGTCGCCGTAGGGTTCGTCGTGCTCGCCCTCGATGCGGTAGGCGTCCTCGGTGAACTTGGGGAACTGGCCGGTCCCTTCCATCGATTTGCTGTTCACCGGCAGCGGCGGGAACACGTCGCGATACCCCTGCTCCCGGTGGACGTCGAGGAAGAACTGGACCAGCGCGTGCTCCAGGCGGGCGCCCTCGCCCTTGGCGAAGTAGTAGCCGCCGCCGCTGACCGTCGCGCCGCGCTCGAAGTCGAGGATGTCGAGGTCCTCGCCGAGGTCGTAGTGGGGCGTCACCTCGTCGGGCAGGTCCCGCCGGTCGTCGAACCCCTCGCGCCGGCGCTCGACGTTCTCGCTCTCGTCGGCACCGACGGGCACGTCCTCGTCGGGAATCATCGGCAGGCGCAGCATCGCCTCGTCGAGACGTGCTTCGAGGTCGTCGGCGCGCTCCTCGACCGACTCCAGGCGCGCTTTGAGTTCGGTGGATTCCTCGATGGCTTCCTGGGCTTCGGCCTCCTTGCCCGCCTGCTTGAGTTCGCCGATGGTCCGACTGACCTCGTTGCGCTCGTGGCGCAGTTCGTCGCCCTCCCGCTTCAGGTCGCGCCACTCGTCGTAGATGGCCAGAATCTCGTCGAGGTCCACGTCCTCGACGCCTTTCTGTTCGAGGGCGGTCCGCACCGTTTCCGGCTCCTCGCGGAGCATCCGTCGGCTGATCATGTTGGTCGTCGATTCCGGGGGATTCGGGAAAACCGTGTCGGGTCCGTGTGACCCCGTCGCAGCCGGTTCAATCCTTCCCCTCGAAGAACATCCGGATGCCGTTGCGGGTGATGCGCACGTCGATGGTGCCGGGACCGGTGACGGTGAGACGTTCGGTCGCCTCGTAGCTTCCCGTCTCCACGTCGACTGTCACCGTCAGACTCCCGCCCACCGGCGGCGCGGACACCACGTCCGAGACGAGGATGCGCGACCCGGGCGGAATCGTCCCCTCGTACGCCGGCTCCGGACCCCCGTCTGGACCGCCGGACTCCGTCCCGGTCGAGTCGAGGCGCTCGACGGTCGCGACGACGTCCTGCTCGCTGCCGCTGCGGTTCTCGATTGCGAGTTCGGGCGCGTCGTTATTCAGCTCCGTACAGCCCGAGAGCCCGACGGTGAGAAGCGGGAGAAACGCCCGGCGTGTGAGCGCCATTACCGATGGTCCGTGGCTCGCGGAGAAAACGGTTGTCGTCGAGGCGGTTTGCCTCCGCGCCGGAGGCGCGGAGTTTTCCTAGTCGCAGACCGCACCGCACGCTCCCCGGCTCCTGCGTCGCCGGGTCGCGTCTCGAGGTCGGTTTTCCTCCGCGCCTCCGGCGCGGAGTTGCCCCGACCTCGTTAGCTCAGGTGGGCCCACTCCATCGCCTCGCGGACGGCCTCGTTCCGACCGATGAAGGTGATGCGGTCGCCTTTCTGCAGCGTGTAGGTGGGGCCCGGTACCGTCGTCTCGTCGTCGCGGCAGACGAGCGCGATGAGACAGGCGTCGGGCAGTTCGGGGCCGACTTCGTTGATGGTCTTGCCCACCAGCGCGTCGGCGGTGACTTCGATCTCCTGGACGTCGCCTGAACGCCCGATCTCACCCATCCAGTCCGCCAGCGCGGGTCGCTCGATGAAGTTGTCGATGGCCTGGGCCGTCGCGAGCGACGAGGAGATGGTCTTGACGCCAAGTTCCTCGAACGCCTCGACGTTCTCGGGGTTGTTCGCCCGCGCGAGCACCTTCTCGGGGGAGAACTTCGACTGTGAGAGCTGGGCGACCAGCAGGTTCACGTCGTCGTCGCCGGTGGCGGCGACGAGAATCTTCGCGTTGTCGGCGCCCGCAGAGCGCAGCACGTCGGTGTCCGTCCCGTCGCCGTGGTGGGCGGTAAAGCCCGCGTCACGGACGGTCTGGATGTTCTCCTGGTCTGTCTCGACGACGACCACGTTTTCGCCCCGGTCTTCGAGGCGGGTGGCGAGCGCCCGGCCCACCTGCCCACCTCCGACGATGATGACTCGCATGGGTATGACGTTGAGTTTCTCGGCGATGTGGCGGGCCAGCCCCGCCTCGAACACGACAGTCAGCAGGATGGTCAGGAACACCATCCCGACCAGCACGTCCGCGGCGTTCTGCAACCCCGTGGCACGGAGTTCGATGGCGAACAGCGTCGCGACCGAGGCGGGGATGATGCCGCGCGGCCCGACGAAGCTCATGAACAGTTTCTCCTCGCGGGTGAACCGGTCGCCGATGCTGGAGACGAACACCAGCAGCGGCCGGAGCACGAGCGCGACGACGGCGACGACCGCCAGCCCGCCGACGCCGAGCTGGAGCAGCACCTCGAACTCCAGCAGCGCCGCCAGCGTGATGAAGACAAAGGAGAGCACGATGAGCGTGATGTCGCCCTTGAACGCCGCGATGTCCTCCTCGTACGGCACGTCCGCGTTCCCGAGCAGGACCCCCGCGACGGCGACGGCGGCGACGCCGGATTCGCTGGCGAGCGTGTTCGCGCCGGCGTACGCGACCAGCGCGCCAGCAAGCACCAGCAGGCGGGCGTTCCGCGGCGCGTTCCCGGGCGAGAGGTCGATGTTCTGGAGCGCGTAGTAGACGGCGGCGGCGACGGCGACGCCGAACAGGAGCCCGAACGCCAGCCGTTCGGCGAACAGTCGCAGTAGCGTCAGGACCCCGCCCTCGCCGCCGAGCAGGATGAACTGGAAGATGGCCACCGCGGTGATCGCGGCGGTCACGTCGTTGACGATGCCTTCAGTGTCGAGCGCGCCGGCGACGCGGTCCCGCACGGGAACCACGTCGAGGATGGGCGCGATGACCGTCGGGCCCGTCGCCACCAGCAGCGCGCCGATGAGGAACGACACGTCCCACCGGACACCGAGGATGTAGTGGACCGAGGCACCGGTGCCCACAAGCGCGATGAGCGCGCCGACGGTCACCAGCCTGACCGTCGCCCTCGGCGCCTCCCGGAGCTTGGTGATACGGAGGTGGAACGCCCCCTCGAACACGATGATGGCGACCGACAGGCCGACAATTGCCGGGAGTGCGTCGCCGAACTCCGCAGGGTCGAGCAGGCTCAGTACCTCTGGACCCAGCAGAATGCCCGCCCCGATGAGGAACACGACGCTCGGCACCTGGAACCGGTCGGCAAGTACCTGCGCGACAACGCCGACACCGATGATTCCGGCGACGATGGGGATGAGTAGCGCCCCGGCGCTACCGGCCATCTACCGCACCCCGGGAGCCGCCGGCTGTTCGTTCGTCGTCACGACCGGAGATTCTCGTTGGCGGGGCTTAAAAATGGCTACTGCGGTTCGGGGCCGCGCTTGCGGGCGGGTTCGGCCCGTCACTCCTCGTACAGGTCGTCCACCTGATCTGCCCATCGGTCGAGAATCTTCCGGCGCTTCAGCTTCATCGTCGGCGTCAGCAGGTCGTTTTCGGGCGTGAACTCCTCGGGGACCAGCCGGAACTGCTTGATCTGCTGGTAGGTCTCGAACCGCTCGTTGACCCGCTCGACGGCCGTCTCGATGCGGTCGCGCACCCGGTCGTCCCGACAGAGCGCCGCGTCGTCGGTCGGAAGGTCGATTCCCGCCTGGCGGCCCCACGCCCGCACCCGCTCGAACGCCGGAACGACGAGCGCCCCGACGAACTTCCGTTCGTCGCCCACCACCATCGCCTGTGCGACGAACTCGTTCTCCGCGAACGCGTCCTCGAGGGGGCCCGGCGGCACCAGCTTCCCCGTCGAGAGCGACAGGAGCTGTTTGGCCCGCTCCCGGAACCGGATGTAGCCGTCCGGGCGGATGTCGACGATATCGCCGGTTCGGAACCACGGGTCGCCGCCGGCATCGGCCTCCTCAGCGTCTGGCTGACTGCCGGAGGTGCGATGCTCGGCAGCGTCGGTGAACGCCGCCGCCGTCGCCTCGGGCTTCTCCCAGTAGCCGTCGGTCACGTTCGGCCCGCGGACGAGTAGCTCGCCGGTATCGCCCGCGACGTCCTCGTCGTCCACGATGGCGACGGACTCGTCCAGTTTCGTCTCGACATCGACGAGCGGCAGCCCGATGGTTCCGGGTTTCGGCGCCTCGTAGGGGTTGGTGCTGACCACCGGCGCGGTTTCGGTCAGCCCATAGCCCTCCAGAATCGGGATGCCCATGCCGTGGAACAGGCGACAGAGCCCTTCAGAGAAGCTGCCGCCGCCGGAGACGAAGAAATCGATGTTCCCGCCCAGCCCCGCCCGGACATCCGAGAACACCAGCGCGTCGGCGAGGCGGTGCTTCACCGAGAGCAGTGGCCCCGGGTCATCGGCCCGCTGCATCGCTCTGGCCACGTCGGTCGCCCACCGGAAGATGGCCCCCTTGAAGGCGGATTCGTTCGCCTGCTCGGAGATGCCTGCGTAGAGTTTCTCGTACACCCGCGGGACGCTCGTGGTCGTCGTCGGCTCGACGAGGCCGAAATCGTCCGTGAGGGTGTCGGCGCTTTCGGCGTAGGCCACCGTCGCGCCTGCCGCGAACAGGAGGAAATGGCCGGCAAGCCGCTCGAACACGTGCGCCAGCGGGAGAAAGGACAGCGCCACCGAATCCGCGTCAGTGACGGGGTCGTCGTCGGCCTTGTCGGGGCGGGGGCCGAACCGGCGGTAGCCCTGGTTGACGTTCGAGCGGAAGTTGCGGTGCGTGAGCTTCACGCCTTTCGGCTGGCCGGTCGTCCCGGATGTGTAGACCAGACTCGCGAGGTCCTCGGGGTCGCGGTCGGCCAGCCAGCCCTCGTAGGCTTCCTCGTCGAACGCCTCGGCGCCGATCGCGTGGAGGTCCGCCAGCGTAAACACGTCGTCGCGGTCCCGGACGGCGGCCGCAGCGCCGCTCCCGTCGGGTGGGTCGTCGATGACGACGACGAACGAGAGGTCGAGGTCCTCCTCGACGGCCAGCACCCGGTGAAGGAGGTCGCCGTTCTCGACGACAACGCCGTCGGCCCCGGCATCGCCGAGCAGATACGCAGTCTGACTTTCCGAGGAGCCGCTGTAGACGGTGGTGACGACGCCGCCCGCAGCGAGCACACCGAAGTCACAGTGGGCCCACTCGAGTCGGGTGTCCGCGAAGATGCCGACCCGGTCGCCGAAATCGACGCCGAGTTCCCGGAAGCCGGCCGCGAGGTTCCGGACGATTGCCCGCATCTCGGCGTAGGCGAGGTCGGCGTAGTCGCCATCGGGCGCCGCCGGAAGCACGCCGTCGGCGACGAGTGAGCGGTCGTAGACCCCGCCCTTGTAGCGCTGGGCGACGCGTTCCTCGTTGCGCGCGGCTGCCGCTTCGACCATCTTCGGAAGCGTGTCGTCGCCGATGACCGGGCTGTCGAACCCCCGTTCGGCGTCGTGAACGTTCATGTCCGCCCTGTGCGAGGGAACCGGTATAAAGCTCTGTCCCCGCCAACTGAGGGGGAGGGGATAACCGGTCAGTCCGCCAGCGACGCCAGCACGCCCCGGGTATTCAGCCGGGCCTCCGCCTTCGCCTTCCGCTCGCCCCACGTCTCCGCACCCGTCATCTCGTCGGCGTGGGAGACGAAATGCTCGATGACCGCCTCGTCGGTGTCGAGTTCCGCCCGTTGCTGCCGGACCGCCTCCACCCACTCGACCAGCGTGCGCTTGTAGTCGCTCAGCAGGTCCGCGTCGAACGCCCGGGGGCCGAAGTGGCCGAACGCGAGCGTCTCCGGGTCGCGGTCGACGAGCATCGAGACGTCCCGCCGCGCCTGGTCAAGGTCGAACTGTGGGGGCGGGGTGGTTTCCCGGACATCGTCCGCGGCGGGAACGTAGATGCCCGCGGCGTCGCCGGTGAAGAGGACTCCCGAGGTCGGGTCGTGGAAGACGTGCTGGTGGGGGGCGTGCCCGGGCGCCTCGTGGGCGGTGAGGGTCCGGTCGCCGAGGTCGATGCTGTCGCCGTCAGCGAGGCCGTCGATGCGAGATTCGGGGACCCGAGCTGGCTCGGCGTAGTACTGCCACTGGTCGCCGACGGCGCTTTTGGTGCCGGCGACGAGGCGCTCGGGGTCGACGAGGTGGCGGACGCCGCGTTCGTGGACCCGGACATCGGCGGCAGGGTGGTCCTCCAGAAGACGGCCCGCGCCGCCGGCGTGGTCGAGATGAACGTGGGTCGGGAGGACGTACTGGAGGTCGATTTCTAACTTGTCGAGCGCGCCCGCGACGGCGTCGTAGTCGCCGCCGGTACCGGTGTCGATTACGGCGGGTTGGTCGGCGTCGACGATGTATACCGATCCGTACGACTCAAGGTCGTACATGCCTGTGTCGACGTAGTAGACGTCCTCGGTGTCCGCGACTCTCTGTGGCTCGCCGATGGTCATGGTGGATTGGGGGTCCGGGATGGGGTAAACGGTTGGTGTTCTCTTCCTCGAGTGGTCATCATTCGTGAACGGTGGAACCTATGGCTACACCGCAAACAGCACCGCGGAGTTCCCCTGACCAATTGTACCGCACCGCCGACAGCCCCGATGCCTCAGACCTCCCCAACCGACTCACTCCCGACGGTCGTTCGTCCCTCGCGCTAAGGGGCGCCACGAGGGCGCCCCCGCTTCGCGCCGTCGCCGACGCGGGTGCGGTTGCGGTGGGAGCATGCGCTCACACCGGACGCGAGCGCCTCGCGATACCGTCGCATCGCTCGGTCTCGCTGCCTCCGCTCGTTTTACTTCCGGGAACGCGATTAGGGACGGGGAGTCCATGCTGCGCCGGGTCTCGTGCCCGGGTCTCGGGCGGAACTGAAAGGGGCTTTCACGGTGTTGTCTATCACTACCCCCCTCCCCCCCGGTCTCGTTGCCTGACTCAGGAAACACTCTCCAAAAACGATGGACCGGAAAACCTCGGCTACTCCATCAAGAACTCGATAGCCGCGCCCTGCCCGAAGCCGACACAGAGCGTCGCCAGCCCCCGACTATCTCCCCGTTTCTCCATCTCGTGGAGCAACGTCACCGGCAGCCGTGCGCCACTGGCCCCCAGCGGATGCCCCAGCGCAATCGCGCCGCCGTTGACGTTGAACCGGTCCTCCGGGATTCCCAGTTCCTCCCGCGCGTAGACACACTGGGACGCGAACGCCTCGTTCAGTTCCACGAGGTCGTACTCCTCGATATCCGTGCCGGCGCGCTCCAGCAGCCCCCGCGTCGCGGGCACCGGGCCGATGCCCATCACCGTCGGGTCGACGCCGGCCACGGCGTTGGTGCCGATTTCGGCGACGACGTCGAGGTCGTGGTCCGCCGCGAACGCCGCGGAGGTGACCATCACCAGCGCCGCGCCGTCGGCGATGCCGCTGGAGTTGCCGGCCGTCACCGTCCCGTCACCCGTGAATGCGGGCGTGAGCCCCTGCAGCGCCTCGAGCGAGGTGTCGGGTCTGATGCTCTCGTCCGCGTCGATGACGCCGTCGGCGGGTTCACCGCCTTCCCGTTGGGTCTCCGACGCAACGCCGGTCTCGATGGGGAGGATTTCGTCGTCGAACCGGCCCGATTCGGAGGCCTCGGCAGCGCGCTGCTGGCTGCGAAGCGCGTACTCGTCCTGTTCGGCACGGCTCACCTCGTACTCCTCGGCGACCGTCTCGGCGGTCATCCCCATCTGGAGCTGGAAGACGTTGTACTGCTCCGAGAGCTCGGGGTGGAGCTGCTGGTAGGAGTCGCCGTCCATCGGTACCCGGGACATGCTCTCCATCCCGCCGGCGATGATGCAGTCGCGATTGCCAGCGGCGACGGCGTCGCTGGCGGAGATGATGGCCTGCATCGAGGAGGCACACCAGCGGTTGATGGTCGTCGCCGGCGTCCCTTCGCCGAGCGGGGAGAGCAAGGAGATCACCCGTGCGACGTTGTTGTCCTGCTCGCCGCGCTGCTGGGCGACGCCCCACATCAGGTCCTCGACCTGTTCGGGGGCGACTCCCGTGGTCTCGAGGGCGTCCTCGATTAGCGCGACAGAGAGGTCCTCGCCGCGCGTGTCGGCGAAGACGCCCCCCTCTTTCCCCTGTGGCGTCCGGCGTGCGTGGACGACGACTGGTGTGCTCATGATGAACGGTCGGGTGGGCGCAGGCATAAATCCGGTCGAACTGGCAGGCCGTGGCTCGGGGTTTTCCGCGACCACAAAGCGGTTGGGGGGTTCGCGACGACAAAGCGAG